>CAYVIQ010000007.1:0-13484 GCA_964451595.1 Candidatus Woesearchaeota archaeon | reverse complement strand
CCTAACGAAGAATGAAATTAAAAAACTATTCGAATCTCTTAACAATAAAAAATCCAAATTAATGATTTCTTTAATGTATGCTTGCGGTTTTCGTGTTTCAGAATTAATTAATCTAAAGATAGAAGATATAAATTTTGAAGAATTGCTTGGATATGTTAAACAGGCGAAAGGTCGTAAAGATAGAATGTTCAATATTCCCAATTTCCTTATTGATGATTTAAAAGAACAAATCGGAAATCAAAAACAAAAAAAAACTATTTATCTTTTCTCAGGACCAAAAGGAAAATTGACTTCTAGGAATATGCAAAAGATTGTTTCAAAAGCCGCAAAACGCGCAGGGATAAACAAAGAAGTGCACCCTCATACATTAAGACATAGTTTCGCAACACATCTATTAGAAAACGGAACTGACATAAGAAAAATTCAAGAACTTTTAGGTCACAGCAATCTTGCAACAACACAAATATATACTCATATCTCTACTGAAGAACTAAAGAAAATTAAATCTCCTATTGACGAGTTGATGATCTGAAATGACAAACAAATGTGAAAAATGCGGATATGAATCTGAGAAAAACAAAACAAAATTTGGTTTAACTCTTTGTATTGTTTGTCATACTTTTTCTCCAAATACTCCTGAAGAACTAGATAAATATATTGAAGAAAAAATTTCTGAAACATCTCTAGAACCTTTTAGAAAATATGCTAAATTACGTGGAGAAAATCAAAAACTCGGGATGATAAAAAAATCTTCAAAAGGTTTACATATGTCAAGAGTTCCCTTTGGTTACGAACGGGATTTAAATTCCGGAAAACTGAAGCCTGCACAGAATTTTCGTGAAGTTGAAGAGATATTTGAAGAATTTCTCAAACCTGAAATAAATCTAAATCAGCTTGCAAAAAAACATAATTTTTCTGTTAATGGATTAAAAAAAATCCTAAGAAATTTTGTTTATGTTGGTAAAGTAAAATTTGATGGACAAATTCATTCAGCCAAACACAATCCAATTATTTCATCAATATTGTTCAACAAAGTCCAAGACAAACTTGATAAAATTAGGAAAAAGAAAAATTAATTATTCAAACTTACTAATCTCTTTCTTCAAACTTTCAAAAGGGAATGGCCTTTCATTCGATATAAAAGTCATATATCTCCAAAGATAATAAATTTGAGTATTAAATATCTCGCAAAGCTTTGCAATCTCCTTTGATCTTTCTCCTTTTATTAAAGTATAAACCAAATTAACAATTATAAAAATACCTATTGCATACGCCCAAAAATAAAAAATAATTCCTGAAACAAATCCCACAACAATTCTCATTAAAGCTTCATTCCTTTCAGAATCTTTTTTCAAAATTTCTTTCTTTTTTACCATTTTTTTTAAAATAAACTTATAATAAATAACCCAAACAACAACCATATAAACGAAAAAACTACTCCAATTATTCCCGTGACTAATCCTCCTGTTGCAATCTCATTTTTTGAGTATTTTTTTTGTTGAACATAAAAAATTATCCCTAAAATTCCCGCCACAAGACCTAAAAAAGGTATCCAGCAAAAAACAATGCTTGAAATTCCTAATATTAAACTCGCAATTCCGTAATTATTATTTTTTTGTTTAACCATAAAAAGAATATAAAAAAATATTATATAAATTTATCTCTTAGAGCTTTGCCTCATGCTTCTTGCTTTAGAATCTCCAGGTTTGTATGCTTCTTTACGCCTTACATCTGCAACTAAAAGATTTCTATCATAATCACTAAACGCCTTTTCTAATTCTTTGTTTTTTGTAAATGTGATTATCCCTCTTGCCAAAGCTAGTCTTGACGCTTCAATTTGAGATTTTTCTCCCCCTCCTCTAACAGAAATATCTACATCAAAATTCAATTCTCCCAAAACTTCTTGGGCAATTCTGAGGGGTTCTTCAATTTTTAATCTATCAAACATCTGAAAATTCTTATAATCTTTTCCATTAATATTTATCTTTCCAGTGCCTTTGAAAATAGTTGCTCGTGCAATAGAAGTTTTTCTTTTACCTGATGTAATAATCTTATCGGACATTTTATTTTTTTATTGATTCTAATTTAATTGATTTCTTTGGTTTTCCTTTGGGCAACAAAATTTTATCTGTAACCTCAAGCTCTTTTGGAATTTTATTATAACACTTTATTTTCTTGAATGCTACATTTCCTCTTCCTTCTCTAAAATTAGGTAACATCCCTCTAATGGCCCTCTTAACAATTTTCTCATTAGATTTTGAAATCTTCGGACCCTTTTGACTTGAACCAAATCGGTGTCTTTTAACTTGAAACTCTTCTTCGACATTTTTTCGACTCCCAGTTATGATTACTTTATCGCAATTTACAACTGAAACCTCCTCGCCCTTCAATGCTTCCTTTGCAACAAACGTCGCAAGTCTTCCCATAGGTGTTTCTGTTCCATCAATTACTTTCATTTTAAAATTTTAATATCCTTTGCAGAAGGATTTGATTTAATTTCATCAATTATACTTGAAACCTCGCATTTAGCATTTAACAATTTTTCTTTAGCACTCTCAGAAAAATTTAATGCAACAATCTTGACTTTTTTGGTAAATTCCCCTTCAGATAAAACTTTCCCTGGAACAACTACTATTTTCTCTTTGTCAACAGCTTTATCTAACTCTGACAAGTTAATACTCTTTCTTTTTCTTCGGGGCATTGTGATTAGTGAAGCAACTTCCAACCATGCCGGATTTTTCTTTGAAACTAAAATAGTTTCAACTAATTCTGGATTAGTTTTCCTTTCAGCTTGCTTCGAGATTTTTGTCTTTGATTTCATTTTACTATTAACTAACGAGAAAAATATTCCCGCTAACGCCGAGTATCAACTCGCAGGTAGAAATCTGAGATAATTTGCCTTTATAAAATATTCGGTCAATGACACATATTTTTTTAACTCCAGATTTGCTAAACAAATCATGGAAGTTGATAAGATAAATTTCTTTGCAATTCAGGCAAAGATTAACAAAGGTGAAAAACTTTCAAGTTATTCTAATCGGTTAGCATATGCCCGGTCTTACTATAACTCTGCGTTTCTCCCTGAGAAAATCAACAGCTTAGCGAGGAAATTAGTTAAAGGGGATATTGAGTCTGACAGAATAAAATCAACTTTTGCAATTCCAAGAAAATATGAAAAACTTTTCAAACTTTATCTAAATAATTAATGTGGAGTACAGGATTCGAACCTGCGTAAGCACTAAGCTAACAGATCTTGAGTCTGTCCCGTTTGACCACTCCGGCAACTCCACGTCTCTAATTTGTACCCAAATTACTATATAAAATCTTTGTTATTCAAAACTGTCTTAACTATACAGTAACTTCATATCAGAAAGATTTATAAAGTCTGTTGTCACTAAATAGTCATGGAAATACCTAAATTACAAAGAGAAATATCTCTTGAAAGTCTGAAAATACCTGAAATACCTAATTTTTCTAATGGTAATTCTATAATTTCAATAGGTAAAGACAAAATTGAATCTCTTAAAAATTCAATAAAAGAGATACAAAACCTTGTTGAAGAACGTAGAGATCTGTCAGAAAATTTCATTCTTGAAGCAGACAAAATAAAGCTCGAGATTGATAATCTATTAATGGAAAACGAAAACACTGCCAGAGATTTCCGTGACAAAGATTACATGACCGAAAAAAACGCTCTTAGAAATAAGAAAGTGGAAATTTCTGAATTACAATTAAACGAAAAAATAAACTGTTGGAAAGACATAGCACAACTTAAACAAGAACTTAGACAATATGAAAAAGATTTAACGGAAAAGCAATCAAGAATGAAAGAGATAAATGATTTGATGGGGGAGAATTAAAATGAACACTAAAATACAAAACCAAAAATACGCTATGTTGAATAGAGCCCACTGGTTATACAAACAGTCAAAAAAATGCGAGAGTTTTGATGTATATGATTTTGAAAACTCTATAAATTATTTTCACTTAAGTCTTAATTCCCACAAAGATCATACTGCCAAAAAGAGAATTTTGAACTTGGCAAAGAGAAATGCTCTAGGAAAAATTGTTTCTTCTTTGGATTCAATATCTGACGATAAGTCAGAATTAAGAGATTATGCTCTTCAAACTTTGATAATTACTGGAGGCTTTGATTAAAATGCAAACACAACAACAAAGACTAACAATTGAAGAAATCAGTTCAAAACTGAAACCTATACTTGGAAGTAAAATAGATGATTTGTATTTTAAATATTCAATTTCTGAAAACCTCGAAGAGAAAAATGAAATAATTCAGATGCTCGGTTTTCTTTATCAAAAACATCTCGGAAAATTCCTCGATAAAAGTATTCTTTTGGAACCTCCTCAAAAGAATTTGGTTGAAGGAGAATATCCTTTATCAAAAGTAATTTACGCAGGAAAAGAACTTTTTGATTTCTCCTTAAAAGAATCTGACTGGCCAAGACACGTTTGTATTTCAGGAATGTCTGGTTCAGGTAAAACAACTTTCGCATTAAACATATTGGAAAATTTCATAAAACATGATAAACCTTTTTTGGTCTTCGATTGGAAAAAATCTTTCAGACCTTTGCTCAACGTAGACACATCAATTATGGCTTTCACAATAGGAAATAATTCATTAAGCAATTTTTTCAAAACAAACATAAACATTCCTCCAAAAAATGTTCAACCTAAAGAATGGATTAATGTCTTATGTGATTTGTTAACTGAAAGTTTTCAAGTTTCATTTGGTGTTCATAAAATTTTATTGGAAACTCTAGACGAAGCATTTGAAGGTTGGGGCGTTTATGAAGGTTCAAAACATTATCCTAATTGGTTACATATAAAAAAATTATTGGAACAGAAATCAAAAGAAGCCTCGGGCAGAGAATCAAAATGGTTTGAAAGTGCATTAAGAATTGCTTCTGTTTTAACATTTGGAGATTTTGGAAAAGTAATAAATTACGAAGGTAAAAGATCTCTTTCAGTTGAAGATTTGTTCGACAAAAGAGTTATTTTCGAATTAAATTCTCTAGGAAATATTGAGAAGAAATTCTTTGCAGAATTTATCTTGACTTATATGTACAAATTAAAAAAATCAAACCAAAATCGGGTGGATGAAAAGTTCAACTATGCAGTTTTAGTAGACGAGGCTCATAATATCTTCTTAAAAAATAAAACCTTTTTTGTTGCAGAGTCTATCACAGACATGGTTTACAGAGAAATGAGGGAGTATGGAATTTCTTTAATTTGTCTTGATCAGCATATTTCAAAAATCTCTGATACTGTTAAAGGAAATTCTGCGTGTCACATTGCCTTCCAACAGCAACTACCTCAGGACGTAATGGACATAAGCGGATTGATGCAGTTACAACATAAAAAAGAAATGTTCTCTCAATTACCTGTTGGTTCCGCAATAGTAAAACTTTCGGAAAGATACACACAACCTTTCCTAGTTAAAGTGCCCTTTAATCAAACAAGAAATCAAGAAATCTCCGAAGATAAAATACGAGATAGAATGTCTTGTTTAATTCAAAGTCTTGAAGTAGAAAAGAAAGATCCAGAATTTATGGAGAAATTAATCAATCCTGAACAAAATCAAATCCTCGTAGAAGTAACCGAAGAAGATATAGACGAAGAAAAGTCTGAAGTTGAAATAAAAATTAATCCATTAACCGAAATCCAAAAGATTCTTTATAAATTCATCTCAGAACAAATTACAAAAGGAGAGAAAGTTGAAAATATAAAATCTTTCTTGGAAAGCCAAAATAACAGTGTTTATTCGTTTGAGGACATAGAAATTGTAATCAACGAAATAGTTAATCCAATGCCTCTTAAAGTTAATGCTGTGAAAGAAAATGTGCCCCTAAAAAAAATTACAAAGATGACTTCTGAAATTTACTCTTTTATGAAAACATTGGATGAACCCGAGAAGATTTTTATGAAATACTTATTAGAAAATTCAAAACATAAATTAAGTGTAACTGAATTTTACAAAGTTGTTAGCTTATCTACAAGAAAAGGAAATATTGTAAAGAACAATTTAATTGATAAAGGTTTAATCAAAGTTCAAGAACAAAAATACAAAAACGGATGGAAGAAATTCATTAGATTATCTAATCATATTCAAACTCAAATAAACTAAACAAACAAATACAACACAATTCAAAAATATAAACAAAAACCGAAACATAAAACAATTCAAGATAAATAAAATAAATTTATTACGAATAAATCACAGGTTTTTGCAAGTAAAGAATTGAATTCATTTTGTTGAAAAAAACAATTTGAAAGTTTGAGATTCCGCGAAGGAATTGAAAACACAAACAAACGAAAAACCCAAATGTTTTTCAAATTCTAATATATCGACGCTGTCAATGTGTGAAATACCCTGAAATAAGTAAAAATATGTATAAATATCTTAAAAATAATAACATCATGTATAATTTAAATCTTAGAAATTATGAAAGAAAATGAAAAAGTCTTACTTAGCAAAGAATATGAAAACCTAACAAAATATCATAGGGAACATTCTTTTCCTAAAGAAGGTTTGCTTCTTTGGCATAATCTATTTGAATTTTACTTAAATGAAGAATTCAAAACCGCACCACTCTCAAGAGTTTACCAAGCATTTTTTTTAGCAAGAGAAATTGTGCCTCAGCTAATTAACAATGATAAATTTAATCAATGGGACGACAGTATCACTCCAATCCAAAGGGATTTGTACAGGATGGTAAATGTATCAAGGTTAGAAGTAATTTTGCGTATAAAATGTGATTATTCTGAAAATAAAGATTTTGAAATTCCAGAGCTTTACTTCCGTTTCAAATTTCTTAATGATTCAGAATATGCTGAAGGGCCGGGAGATTTTCCTGATGCTTGGGAGGGTCATACAGCTTTTGTATCAAAAATTAAAGATAAATTGCTGGAAAAACTTGTGTCAAAGATAAATCAGAGTACAAAACTACTTGGTTTTACAAAACAAACAAAACAAGTTTGGTTCAGAAGACTCATGGAATTTTATAATCATTCCAGCGTAATCTACAAATCTCTCGAAATGGCGATAAACTTGAAATCGCTTAAAGGTCATCCTTGTATTAATGAAAGCAATCTTTTACAGAACAAAAAACCATTTACGGCCAACATTAAGGGTTTGTAAAAACGAAAAAATTAAAGAAAAATATTATTAACTTAAAATTTAAAATTATGAAAAAAACTAGGTCAAATCAAAAACAATATCTTCGGAAATTAACGAAGTTAATAGATTTAAACAATCTTGTAGAAAATGTGACTCCTTTGGAGTTTGCTCACGTTGAGAAAGATTCTCGTAATTACCAAGATTCAAGAAATTAAAACTATATAATCTTTAAAATTTAGAAAACATGAAAACAAATGAAATTCTCACTGCTCAAGAGTATGAACTTTTTGAGATTGATAAGGATACGGAATTGTATGAACACTTTTACGAAGAGGATGACGAAAAACTATTCATACACAATGAAAATGAATTAAAAGTGATATACGCACGCTTTGCTTTAATAACAATTGGAAGACAAGGATTTTACCCCTTTGTTCGGATAGTGGACCTTCCAAATTCTGAAGGATTACTAAGCATTTGTATCCGATTAAACAAACGAATATTCTTCATAATTCGTCTCATCAGGGAAGGAGATTTCTTAGTAAAGAAAAATTACTCTTCAACAAAATGTATAATTTCCCCTATTATTAATAATTAAATTTATTTGAGAGATTATTGAATACCTCTTTGATTAGCCATTCTGCGCACAAACAATTAACACAAATATTTATTTAAAATTTAAAATTATGAAAAAAGAAATCTTTCAAAAAACTATCCTATCCATTATCCTTTTGATGGTTGTACTAATTTATGTAATTTGGTTTCGCTCTCCAGCGAATATACTTATGAGATCAAATTCTGGACTTTACGAGTATAAGAAAATTGGAGACAAAACATTTTACAAATATTCGGGAGATACAGTCTTCTTTCCAATAGATTCTTTCCCAAAGAATTAAAACTCTTTCTACAGATAATTTTATCTGGAATTTTTAATTAAATAATTTTTAAACATAACTTTTTTATCATGGCTAAAAAATCAATAAGTAAATCTAAAAAAGAGAAACAAAAAAAGAAATCGGATTATCTAGGAAAATCAAAAATCTGTCTAGATAAAGACGAAGAACTTGATGATTAACTCCCCACAACCCTCAAATCTTCTGATGCGAGGGTTTTTCTTTTGAAAAAAATTTTTACAAAAAATATACTGAAATTATGAAAACAATATCTCTGTTTGGAATAAACTTTTCAAATGTTTCTATGGAAGAAGTATTAGAGAAATTTCGATCCCCTCAAGCTAAAATGCTTACTGTAACACCAAATTTGGATCACCTGGCAGTATTGCAGAAAAATTTGGACTTCCAAGAAGCTTACAACAAATCATCTTTGATCCTTGCCGATGGTTGGCCTTTGATAATGGCATCTAAACTCTTAAGGAAACCTATTAAAGAAAAAGTTTCTGGTTCAGATCTTTTTATAAAAATGCTTCCAATACTTTCTGAAAATAAAAACACTATCTATATAGTTGGACCTTCAGCCGAGATAAATAACGCCTTGAAGGAAAAACTTCAATTAGAATTCCCTCAAATATGTGTTGTTGGGATGGACTCGCCTCCTTTTGGTTTTGAAAAAACTGATTATTCTAAAATACTAATATCAAAAATTAACAAAACCATTCCAGATTTCTTATTTTTCTTTCTTGGATCACCCAAAAGTGAAGTATTTCTCTCAAAAAATTTTAACTCTTTGCACTTTAAGGTTGCACTTCCTCTTGGAGCATCAATAAGGTTTTATACTGGACATGAAAAACGTGCTCCGATCTGGATGCAAACACACGGTCTGGAATGGTTTTGGAGAATGGTTCACAATCCAAAGCGACTTGTCAAAAGATATCTGTTCGACTTTGTTTCTTTCATTCCAATTTTTATGAAGGAGGTGTTTAGAAAAAACAGATAAAACAATTAAAGCGTACACGGTGTCTCGGAATGGTTCGATTCCATTCTGCGCACAAACAATTAACACAAATATTAATCTTAAATTTATTATTATGAAAGTAAAAAATGAAAAAAGAAATCCTTGGGAATTGTTCCTTTGGATTCTTAATGCAGTTCTTGTGATTATAATTTTAATCCTCTTGCTATTGAACGGAAGATGTCATAAACAATTATCTGATACCATTGAAAAACAAAACCAACTTGAAAAAGAAGTTTTCGAATTGAAACTTTCTTTATCTAAAAATGATTCTATAATTCAGCTATTAACTAAACAAAATGAATTTCTTGTAAAAGAAAATTCAAGACTTTCTAAAAATCTTGAAACTGTGTTAGGAATTATTGATAATTCTCATAGAAGAGAAAATTCATTAAAAGCTGAAATTTATTTCATGAAAAATGAAATTAACAAACTAAATCAAAAAGTTGATTCTCTGGAAAATGGTTTTTCTGTTTCAAATCCTGATTCAGTAAACTTCAGAACATTTGAAAGAGAATCTTTGGATTCGAGTAATTTTCCAGAAACAAATTTTGTAACAAAAAAAACTTCATTTATTGTAACAAAAAAAGTATCGAATAAAAAACATGTGATTAGTTCATCTGAAATATTGAATTATTCTTCAAATATTGTTTTTGTTAAAAACCACGGTTTCTTGGAGAATTCCTATTCAAGAGATTATAAATATCTGAATGAAAATTCAGATTCTGTAAAAATTTCATTTAACACTTTTGCAGAAGGAAAAATAATTTCTATGTATGTAAAAGAAAATGAGGATGATTTTCTTTGTAATTTCGAAAATGAATTCTCTCTTGGAGCCGGAGGTCTCCTTATCCAATTGGATTCTCCATTGCCGTGGCATGAAAAAATTGTCCATACAGAGAAGCTAATCAATTATAAATTAAAGCGACAGGCAACTTGGGAGATTCTGGGAGGAGTCTTTGCTGGGGGAGTAGGTGGTATAGGTCTCTGGTATTTCAACAAATATCCTGAAGCAATAATGCAAATAAATGATTTCTCAGGCGATCTCATTTTCCAAGATGAAATATCCAACAATTTTGGAAAAGCAGTTTCGGCAGGTTTGATTGGGGTTGGATCAACTCTAGTAATAAAAGGGGTTGTTGATAAATTTCTATCAGTAAAGATCTATCCAACAGAAATTGGAATTGTTTACACATTTCAAAATAAATAATTGTTTAACTTTTTAAAATTAAATTATGAAAAAACTCTCATCGTTTGACGATTGTAAACCTTTAGCCAAAAAACTTGGGACAACTCCAGAGAAAGTAGCAAATGCTTTTGGAATTAAATTTGAATTAAATTCTCTTAACAAACTTCTTAATTTTGCAAATAGAACCGAAGATATTCATTTGTTGAAAGAAATCATTTCAAATGCTCCCCTTGATTCAGAAATTGCAGTAAAGGCTTTTTCTAAAATAGAAACCTTGATGGAGAAAAAGCTGAAAAGAGCAATAGAGTTCAAACATCTTTCTGTTATGTGGGAAGTTGCCGAACAATCTCTCCCAGAATCAAAAATAGAATCAAGTGCACTAAACGCAATCATTGATTTTGCAGAAGAGTCTAATAATTTTGAACTTATGTGGCATGTTTATAGATGCGATTACGCACCCGATGAAATAAAGTCTAAAACACTTTCTATAATAAAATCATCTTGGTTGAAATAGAATAATCTTAAACAAATTAAAAAATAAATTATGAAAAAATCAAATTTATTAAAATTAGTAATTGCAATGACAATAATTTTCATTGCATCTTGTGAACCAGAAAAGTACGTAATAAACTTACCTTCTCCAAATAATGATACTACACTTGTTTATTATATCTTGGATACTTCAAGTGTAATTAATTATAACATCAACGAGTATCATATTTCTTTGGAAGGAGATTGTAATGTTGTTGGGATTTTTTTGGATAGAGATACAAATAATTTTTTCACCGACAAAATTGATTTCGAAATCGGACAAATAACAGTTTGCCCTGAAGAAGTAATTCCAGAAATAAGCGTAAATGAATATTTGGACGATTTTGGATGCACTGTTTGGCAACTTATTGTAAACGGTGAAATATTCTCTGAAAAAACAATGTGCCCAGATACTGTTTCAATAATCTTGCCCAGAGATACAATATTCTTACAAGGGTACAGTTATGTTCGGGAATATTATTATGAAGGTTTTAATAATCCTGGGAACACTAGTTATTACAAATCTATTGGATGGACTGGTAAAGGTTTTAATGTTGATCAGGCAATATACACTTACCCTGAAGTTAATTTTGATACTCTTTGGTCACCCCAAATTTTCTCAGAGCCTATGAGCATAGATTATATTGATATTTATATTGGATCACAAAACAGTTATTCTGTAAGCATCCTACTTGAAGACATTTATGGAAATATTTCTGTGGTCAATACATTTAATACATTCGCATCTTCTTTCTCAAGAGATAACCTCTCTAGTTACAATCACATAAGTTATTATTGTCCAGTCAAGGACTTAGAATTTGACGAAATTGTAAAAGTGGGAATTGCTAAAGAAGGAATATTTCATCCACAAAATAAAAACCAAAAAGTAAATGTGGACGAATTGTTTGTTCGAGGTGTGAAAATTGTCGATTAATCTTTTATGCATAAAACATGAAAAGATTATTCTTAGTTGCACTATTTGTTCTAGGAACAAATTTTGCAAATGCTCAAGAAAATAAGCTCATTGGGTTGGCTGGAATTTATACAACTTATCATCTTGGAGAGGAGATATATGGGGGAGGTTTTGAAGTTGCTGGAATCAAGAAATCTGGTTTTGGAGCTCAAATAGAATATTTTCCAGCTGATTCTCTCTCTCTTACCTCTGCTAGAGGTTTTATCTTCTGGCCAATAACTAAAGAATTTTTTATAAAAACTGCCTTGGGGACAATTATAAAAAATTCCGAAGAAAAAAGATATCCGGATTATGCTCTTAGCGTAGGTGTGGGATTCACATATACTAAATCAAAAGTGTATCTTGGCATTCAATCCAATTTAAATTTTGTAGAAATAGCTCCGACTGTTTCTATTCATCTAGGATTAAAATTTGATTAAGATGCAAGGTGATTATTTTCAAATTTTTGAGAAATTAGAATATCTCCCTGAAACAGGAGAGTATATTGACCTCTGCGTTGAATTGGATTTTCTTAGGAAAAATCTTAATGAAGAAATTATTATTGATCTCGAAGAGAATTATCTTCACTTGGTTAATTTTATTCAGGATTATTATTCTAACACAAATATTAATCTTTAAAAACTAAAAAAAATGAAAACACAATTTGAAAAGACAGAAAACAAAAAAGAAAGAAACTTTCTTTGGATCCATCTCATTTGGATTGTAGTATTCTTTTGCGGAATTTCTATTCTAGCACTAATCGAATTAATCAATCCTAATTTTGACTGGAATGTGCCTTGGCTTTTTGGAAAAAAACCAAAACCAGAAGTTGTAACTGTCCAGGAAAAAGTTTATTCTTCTGAAGAATTTGTCCTTCATGTAGCCCATGTTGCATCTTCTAGAAGAATCAATAAGCGGACAAAAATTTCTTTGAATGAAAATGAATCCATTATGGAAAAATCTGCTAAATTTGCAATGGTAGAGCCATTCAAAGAAAAGTGGGAATTTACAGAGTTAAAACCTCTTCTGAAAGAATTTCCTTTAACTGTGATATTTCTTTGTGAAGATGGGTCTCACTTGGTAGTGCCATTCTATAAAGGAGGTTATACAGAATTTATCCGAGACTATAAACTTGGAAACAATTTTGAAGTCTATCCTAGACCAAAATATATTGTGATATTTGACAATAAAATTTATTTAACGAGCCAGTCAGGAAAGCTCTGGAATAGACGTCATTAACGAAAACTCCTACGGGAGTTTTCTTTTAACATTTTAATCAAATTCCTCGTAAAATTTAAAATTATGAAATTACCCCAATTTTTCTCAAAATTAATCGGAAGAAAAACTTCTGATAAGAAAACTTCAATTAAATCTTCAATTGAAGAAGAAGACAATCGAAAAGTAAAAATCGATAACAGTGGATTTACCGATGCAGGTATTGGCAATGGTATGTTTTAATTTCAATAACCAATTTAACAAAATATTCATGAGACAATTAAGAATAACAATGTCAATAACAAACCGAAATGGTGACTCCTTGGAAAAATATTTATACGATATTAGTAAAGAGGAACTAATAACTTCTGAAGAGGAAGTTGAATTAGCCCAGAGAATAAAGAATGGAGATCAGGAAGCCTTAGAAAAACTTACTAAAGCAAATTTACGTTTTGTTGTTTCCGTGGCTAAACAATACCAACATCATGGGCTAAGTTTACCTGATTTAATAAATGAAGGCAATATTGGTCTGATAAAGGCGGCCCAGAAGT
>CAYVIQ010000006.1:10061-15257 GCA_964451595.1 Candidatus Woesearchaeota archaeon | reverse complement strand
TGAAACAAGAATAAATACCCTTAGACATGTTTTTGGAATTGATAAGTACAAGAGGATCCTTGAGAACACATCCACTGTTCTCTCAAAAATTCGTGAAGAAAAAAGAGTCAAAGAAGCTCTTGTCTCAAACATCGACGACGAAAAAAAAACTCTTGTAGAAAAAGAATCTGAATTGGGATTAAAAAGGCAACAACTAATAAACTTTGAAGGTGAATTATTTATCAAAAGAAACAATCGGGAAGAATCACAAAAGCAACTAGAAGAAATCTCAAAGAAAATTGAGGAAAAGAATTCTCTCCAACAAGAAATAGAGAAAACAAAAATTATGGCTTCAAATAAAGAAAATCAAATCTTAGAAAATGAAAAAAGAATTTCAGAATTGAATTCTCAAATTGGAGAACTCCAAAAAATAGATTTTGATGAATCAAAAATCATTATTATGGAAAATGATATAAAATTATTCAAAGAACGAAGAACTGCTCTTAATGAAAAAAATCTCGAAATCTCTTCAAAGATATCGTCACTGAATCTAAAAAACTCAGATAATCAGATTCTTAAACAAAAAATATCTCACATTGATGTTTGTCCAACTTGTTTACAAAATGTGGATTATGTTTACAAAAGCAACGTTTCAAACAAACTTGATTACGACATCTCAGAAAATGTAAATAAAATAAAAGAATTAGAATTAGAAAAACAAGAACTTTCTTCAGAATTAAATAAAATCGAATACGATATTTCAGAAAATGAAAAAGCTGTTCAGGAATTGAGGATGATAAAAGTAAAAACAGAGTCTATTCAAGAAAAAAGATATTATTTGGATAATCTAATGAAACAAAATATTTCTCTTGAGCAGGATTTAACTTTACTAAAATCACATATAGATTCTGTTAAATCTTCTGTTTTTGAATTATCCAAATATGAAAACATTTTTAGAGAAAAACAAAAAAACCTTGAAGAATCCCGAAGAGAAGAAAAACTCTCAGAAATTCGTTCAGCCGAAACTCGAAGAGAAATAGAAGTTTTCTTAAGACAAATTGAAGAACTCCGAGTGAGAATAGATAAAACTCAGGAAATTATAAAAGAAATGAATTACCTTTCAAATTTGGAAGACTGGGTTTCAAAAAAATTCATTCCTGTAATTTCTTTTGTGGAAAAAAATGTTCTTGTAAAATTAAAGTCCGAATTTTCAAAATTATTTGCCGAATGGTTTTCAATGTTGGTTTCAGAAAATTTTAACGTAAGACTCAGCGATGACTTCACTCCAATAATTGAACAACATGATTATGAGATTGATTACAATTATTTATCCGGAGGAGAAAGGACTGCAATAGCTCTGGCTTACAGACTTTCCCTGAATCAAGTAATAAATTCTCTGTTAAGTCAAATTAAAACAAAAGATTTGGTAATTCTCGATGAGCCCACAGATGGTTTTTCTTCAGCGCAACTCGATAAAATGCGTGAAGTTCTAAACGAATTAAACGTAGCCCAATTAATAATTGTTTCACACGAACAAAAAATTGAAGGATTTGTTGATAATGTAATAAGATTCAAAAAAGAAAAGGGTGTTTCTGAGAAAATAGAATGAAACTAATGCAAGATTTAAAACCAAAAACTTTATAAAATATTATATTTTACAAACATTATAAATTCTAGACATGTTATATGTTATTCTAGTAAGATGGAACAAGAATTAAAGAATTCAATTTTGAAAACAGGTACGACTATTTTAGGAATCGTTTGTAAAGACGGCGTTGTAATGGCTGGCGATAGAAGAAGTAGTGTTGGGCATATGATTTATAGCAAAGATAGTGAAAAAGTTCGAACTATTAATGACTATTTGGTTTTCTCTGGATGTGGTTCTGCAACTGAAACCCAAAAAGTTTCTCAATTATTGAAGGCTGAATTAAGAATAAAGGAATTAAAATCAAAGAGCAGACCTACGGTTAGACAAGCGGCTTCATTGTTATCAAATATTCAAGTTTCTCAATCGGCTTTTTTACTTGCCGGATTTGATGAAGATGGGAAAGTCTCTTTATATGATATTTTAGGAGGATTCTTAGACAAGATAAATGATTTTTCTGCAAGTGTGGGTTCTGGAATGCCTTATGTTTTAGGACTTTTAGAACAACAATATAAGAATGACATTTCTGTCAAGGAAGGAGTGGAACTAGCAAAAGAAGCGTTAAAATCTTCAATGCAAAGAGATAGTGCCACCGGAAATGGAATTGATATTTTTATAATCACAAAAGACGGAATAAAAAAAGTTGTCGAACAAACTATTAATCCTGATTATGTCGACGATAAAAAAGAATAATTTTATTACATTCAAAAAAAGAAAATGCAAATTTTAGATAAGATAACAGCTCAGCTTTCTGGTAAAATCAAAGAAGCTAATTTTGAAGGAGCAAACATTGTTCTTTATACAGACAATGAAAACTTCTTCAAATCTGGCGACGATGAAATTAAGAGAGTTGTGAGCGAAATAAAAAAACGTGTTGAGCTTAGAGCAGACTCTAAAATTCTTATGGACAAAGCTTTGACAGAAAAGAAAATTAAAGAGATTGTTCCTGAAGAGGCAGGAATAACAGAGATAATTTTTGACGTTCACAGAAGCATTGTTGTTATTGAAACAAAAAAACCCGGACTTGTAATTGGAAAGCAAGGTTCAATCTTGGATCAGATAAAAAAAGAAACAATGTGGTCACCCCAAGTTCAAAGGTCTTCTGCAATAAAAAGTAAAATTACTGATAATATAAGAGAAGTTCTTTATGCAAATAATTCATATAGAAGAAAATTCCTCAATGAAATTGGAGAAAAAATTTACAAAGAATGGAATCCTGAAAAAATGGATTTGTGGGCAAGATTAACTTGTCTTGGGGGTGGACGTCAGGTCGGAAGAAGTTGTTTTTTATTACATACTCCAAATTCAAAGATTCTGCTTGATTGTGGTATTAATGTTGCAGCCTCGGGGGCAGATAAATTTCCTTATCTTGATGTTGCAGAATTCAATATCAATGAACTCGATGCAATAATATTAAGCCACGCACATTTGGACCATTCTGGTTTATTACCTTATATTTACAAAATGGGTTACAAAGGGCCAGTATATATGACTGCGCCGACGAGAGATATTTCTGCTTTGTTGGCATTAGATTTTGTAGGCGTTGCATATAAGCAAGCATCAACTCCTTTATTCTCTTCAAAGGATGTTCAGGAAATGGTGAAGCACAGTATAACTTTAAATTACAATGAAGTTACGGATATAACTCCCGACATAAGAATTACATTGTACAATGCTGGACATGTTTTAGGTTCTTCGCAGGTTCATATAAATATTGGAAATGGTTTACACAATTTTATTTATACTGGAGATATGAAATACGGGCATACAAGATTGTTAGATCCTGCTGTAAATAAATATCCTCGGGTAGAATCGATTCAGGTTGAATCAACTTACGGTGCAAAAACAGATGTTCTTCCTCCAAGAAGAGAGACTGAAGCAAAGTTCATAAAAATGGTAAAAGAAACAATAGAAAAAGGCGGGAAAGTCTTGATGCCCGAATTGGGTCTTGGTCACGCTCAAGAGACATTATTAAGAGTTGAAGAATCGATAAGGACGGGAGAATTACCTAATGTTCCAATGTATATTGACGGAATGATTTGGGACATTAATGCAATTCACACAGCCTATCCAGATTTTTTAAGTTCAAAAATTCGCAATGAAATTTTCCAAGACAAAAATCCATTCACTTCAGAAATCTTTTCTCGTGTCGGAAGTCCCCAAGAAAGAAAAGCTGTTATCGAGGGAGGACCTTGTATAGTTATTGCAACTTCTGGAATGTTAGTAGGAGGAGCATCCCTTGAGTACTTTAGACATTTCGCGGACAATCCCGATAACTTAATGATTTTAAGCTGTTATCAAGGTCCTGGTTCAACTGGAAGAAAATTACAAGAGGGAGAAAAAAAAGTTCATATAGAAATACAAGGCGGAATGGAAGAAGTTGAAGTTAAGATGCGCGTTGAACTGCTCAATGGTTTATCACCTCACTCTGGAAGAAATGAATTAATTGGGTTTTTCAATAACATGCGACCAAAGCCAAAAAGAATAATCATAAATCATGGAGAAGTTTCAAAATCATTAGATTTAGCTTCTGCATTATACAAACTCAACCATGTAGAAACTACTGTTCCGAGAACCTTAGAGACACTGAGATTGAGGTAGAAACCTTTTTAAATAATAATCCATTGATAACAAAATGAAAAAGGGTGTGAAGAAAGAATCTAACTTTTCAAAAAGACTTTCATATACAATAATTGCTGTGCTATCTATTTTACTTGTTGGTGTTGGTGTTTATGCCTATGGAACTAGTGCTCCTTCAACATTCGGACATACTATGAGTGAACTTACACCTCCAGCGTATTGCGGCGGATATAACGATGGATATCTTGTTTATCAAGCAGGTTGGAAATGTTTGAATAAGCCCGTGACTACAAGTGCCGAACTCGGGATTGTGAGAGTTTCAAAAACAGGTACGGGAACAAGTGTTATGGCATCATGTCCTTCAGGAAAGACTTTGATTTCTGGAGGGTGTATTTCATCTTATGCCTTAACAGGTACATATCCTCTGTTTGGAAATGATGCTTGGTCTTGCTCTGTATCTAGCAACCCTACATCGAGTACTCTGACTGCGTATGTTATTTGTGCAGATTAATTTCTCCAACAAACTTAAAAACTTCTCTTTTCTTTGATAATCAATAAGGTGATTTTATGAAACACAATCTAAAGATAACAATAATTATTCTCTCAATGTTTTTAATAACTCAATTTATTGGACTCTTTGTTGTAAATCATTATTCCGATTCAAACAATCCCCTTCCTTACGGAATGGAATCTCCTTCTTTGAGCAACCAATCAAATTATTATAGTTCTTTATTTCCTTCAATAATTATTGCATTTATTTTTGCAGTAGTACTTTTTCTTTTAATTACAAAATTCAAGCTTGCAATAATTATGCGTATCTGGTTTTTTTTAGTGGTTATGATTGCACTCGGGATTTCCCTAACATCTATATTGCCCAAGGGAGAATTAATTCCTATAATTTCTCTGATTATTGCCTTCCCCCTAGCATTAATAAAAACTTTCAGGCCTAATTTAATTGTTCATAATCTTACTGAGTTATTTATCTATCCAGG
>CAYVIQ010000006.1:0-10051 GCA_964451595.1 Candidatus Woesearchaeota archaeon | reverse complement strand
ATTGCTGCCGTTTTCGTTCCACTTCTAAATTTATGGACAATGGTTTTCCTTCTTGTATTAATTTCTCTCTACGACATGTGGGCAGTCTGGCGGTCGGGAATAATGCAAAAAATGGCAGAATTCCAAATGAATGAACTAAAAGTATTCGGAGGATTTTTTATTCCATATATTTCAAAAAAGCAGAGAGAAAAATTAAAGAAACTTCCAAAGAAAAACTTGAAAAATAAAAAAGTAAAGGCACAAGTTGCAATTCTCGGAGGTGGAGATATTATCTTCCCTATAATTGCTGCAGGTGTGATGTTAAAAATTTTTGGAATCTTCGGAGCAATCTTCACAATCTTAGGAGCTTTAACAGGATTGACTTATTTGTTACTTATAGCTAAAAAGAAAAAATTCTATCCTGCAATGCCATTCATTTCGACAGGAATTCTTTTAGGGATGTTAGCTACTTGGATTTTTCTATAATCTAACTCTTTGAATTATTTTTAATTTCTTTTTGTTTATTCTTATCTTCTATTGTTTTCTCATTTGATTCCATAATTGAATAATTAATAGTTTTAAGATTTGTCGGTTCAATAAAATATCCATTTGGAGAGACTTCAAGATAAGCATTCTCATTTAAGAGTTCATATAGATTACAATTCTCTTCTTGGTTATATCTCCATCCTCGGTGAGGGTTCAAAGTAATTTCTCTTCCATTAATTTCCCTCAAATAACCAACTTGTGTTCCGTTACCAAATATACTGATTGCAATCCAACTATTAACGCACTTTTCTAGAGCATTTTGTCTTCTTTTGGGTCTAATATCACTTGTCATTCCTCTTTACAATTGATCTTCTTTTTTAAATTTTTCCTTATTGTAATCACTTATAAAATACAACATATTAGAAACATTTATAAACCATTATATAATAGTAACAATATGAGAAATATTGTAAACAAAAAACTTGAACGAGAAATAATGAAAAAGAAATATGTTCCAGAAGATGTATTTGAAGAATTTATTCAAACTTATGGAGTTGGATGCGAGAGTTTTCTCAATTATAATGAAGAGCTTATGTTTAAAGCAGAGTCTCTTTATTTCGGAAACAATATTCTTGAAAAGATAACTCCTAGTCAATACAATTTTTACAAAAATTAAAATGTTAGTAAAATCAGAATTAATAAACAAAATAAAAGATTACTTTTATTTGAATGTATATGAGACCAAGGTTTGGTTAGCTTTGCTTGGAAAGGGTTTAGCTACTGCTGGCGAAATTGCAGAAATCTCGGGTGTTCCTCGTTCTAGAACTTACGACGTATTAGAGAGTCTTGAGAAAAAAGGATTCGCAATAGTTAAAATAGGAAAACCGGTAAAATATCTAGGTGTAAAACCAAGAATGATTCTTGAAAAATTAAAAAATAATGTTCGAAAAGAAGCAGAAGACCGTGTTGTAACTCTTTCTGGAATTAAAGAAACGGATGAATTTGCAAAATTGGAAGAGATATACCATGGAGGAATTGATCCAATAAAACGTGAAGATATTTCTGCTGCATTAAAAGGGAAATCAAATATCTCAAATTATCTGAGAGAAATAATTATTGAAGCAAAGAAAGAAGTAATAATCTGTACAAATGCAGAAGATTTCTTTTCAAAATTAAAACTTTTCAAACAAACAGTTGAAACACTAAAAAAATCAAATGTGAAAGTAAAAATTGTTCTATCTGGAAACAATGATTTAATAAAAAAGATTGAAAAAGAACTTTTAGTCAAGATAAAATATTTAAACATTGAATCAAAATTCTTTATAGTCGATAGAGATCAAATTTTATTTTATCTTTCAAATACAAATGACAAAGATTCGATAGCAATTTGGCTTAATTCAGACTTTTTTGTTGAAGCGTTTGCGGGTTTATTCGAAAAAGCTCTAAGCGTTGTCGATAACACCATAGGAAAATCAAAATGAGCAAATTATCAAAAATACTTGTTACTGCAGGAATCTTGGTAGGAACAGGATTAATCTTTAAGGGATGTACAGATGATATAAAATATGAAACTAAAATGATTAATCAAAATAGGACTGAACTATTTGAAGATAAAGGATACTTTAGAAATCGGATCAACGGGTATGAATACCTACTTGGATTGTCTATTTTAGCTGCATCTTTATATGGTGCATCAAAACAAAAATAATTTTCTCAGTCCAATAATAATTATAAATGAAATTGTTCTAAGAAAATTATGAAATATCTAGAGAGAATGTTAATATTGCTTTCGTTCCCAATAATCTCTTCTATAACTACTCCAAAATATTTATTAAAAGACACTCATACAGTAGAGGATTTGCTCAATAGCGAAGCTTTCAAAACAACATGTAATGAAGTTAATAAAGTAAAATATCTCTCCGATGTAGCTCGCTATGGGGAGGATTACATTCAGTCTTCAAAGGAAACAGAGTTGTATCTGACGGGGGATTGTGATGATAGAGCCCCTTATCTTGCAAGAAAATTAAAAAAAGCTGGATATGATGTATCATTAAATATCGGTTATAGAGATGAAAAAGCAAACGATTCTATAACTCACATGTGGGCAAATTATAAAAACCATGTAATAGATATATTTGATTATATCGATAAAGATGGCGATACTATTCCAAAAGTAAGAGTATTAAATCGAGAAGATTTAAACTCCAATCAGTATAAACGAATAAATGTTCCCCGAAAATATAAGAAAAAATTTAGAAAAGCCCAAAAAAATGAAGATGTCTTCTTAGAAATTAAATAATTTTTAAACCAGAGATACTCATTTCTTTAATTTTCTTAATATTCTTAATCTTCCACTTTTTGACAAAATCTTTTGATCCCAGTTTATTTTTCTCCTTGGCATAAAGTTTCCCTTTTATCATAAAAGTCTTTTTGTGTTCTTTCTTAAACTTCTGGACATTTTTCAAATCATTTTTAAAAGGACCCTCATAAATAATTTCTTTTTTACTAGATAAAACAAAAAAACTTCTTGCAGATTTCTTACCGTTATAATTAAAACCTTTTTTCTTTACATCAAAGAATCTTCCAATTTCTGAAGAAAAATGTTTATGAAATTTCAACAATTTGCTTCCTGCAACATCTCCTTCTTGCTTGCCTGTAGAAGTTTCAATTAAAAGAAATTCATTTTTGTTATGTTTTGCTTGTTCTTTTATTTTATTCAAATCAACCTTACTTTTCTCAAAATATTTTATTGAAGGATTCTTAAGAAATTTCTCACATACACCTTTGAATTTTTCAAAAGTTTCTTCAGATAATGCTGCAAGAGCATTTCTTTGAGGGTAAGTTGGATCAATTAAAATAATTGGAGAATCCAATTTTGAACTGTTCATGTCAATTAAAATATTTCTTTTAATTTTGTAATCTCTTTCAATGTCAATCAAAATCTTATCTTCCCCCTTTTTTAGTGGTTTTGACAATGCCTTAATCATCTTAATAAATCCGCCGTAATAATAAACTAATAATTCCAAAGCGTATCCGGAGAAACCTTGTATATAAGATTCTGCCCCATAACAATTGTTTACGTGACAAAATGTTTTGGCAAGTTTTATATCATCAAGAACTCTTTTTGTTTTTAATTTCTTCCTTAAATAATTCACATGGGAATATGATAAATCGGTAATATTCTCAGATTTTGAAGGGGAATTGACTTTCTTAACTGGAACTAATTCTATAAATAAACAATTTCCAAAATCAATTCTATAATAATCTCGCGAACCATGGACAAGACAAACATTCTTGAAATCTTTGATTAACTTTCCCGTTATCTCTGACAAATTTTTTCCATCATATTCTTTTCCATATCTAATAAAAACATCAATATCGTACCTGTCTTTTCTAATCAAAGTTTCTTTTGCATAACTTCCCCCTATAAAAATATCCGGTTTACTTTTTAATTTAGCAATGCTTTTTTTTATCTTAACTAAAAAATCATTTAGAGAACCCTCGATAAAATCTTTTTCTTCTTTTGACGGTTCAATTCTCTTAAGAACTTCTTCAAAAATCTGACTATATTTCTTATTCATTGTTTTTCTTTTTGCCCAAACTTGCGGATAAATCTATCACATATTTGCCTTCTTCCAACTTATATATTACAGGCCTTTTTTTATTAAACAAATTAACCACATCAATTTCATATTTACCTTCACCCATAACTCTTATTGATTCTAAATCCAAAATAACTGGAACTTCTTCATCAATAATCCCTGCTATCTCCCGAATATCTCTCTCTACGTTTTTCTGCTCTTTTTCAGGAATATTTATTATTGGCTCTTCTTTTAATTTATCAATTTGATCTTCCCGAATATAAAAGAAAAATTTTCCGTGGCATTCAGAACAGCCTTCTAATAATTCTTTGTTTCCTGTGTCGATTATTCTTGAACACTTAACACACTGATATGGCATTACAAAAAAAACCAATTTAACTATTTAAATTATTCTAAAATTCTCTCAAAAATTATAACGAAACGATAAACCACTTCATAATTTACAATAATCTTTATAACCTCAAGCAAATTTTTATTTCCATGGTGAAATTTTACTCTCATTCAAAATTATCTTCTTTCGAGCAATGTCCGTTTAAATATAAATTAAAATATCTCGATAAAATAAAGCCTCTCATAGAGAAAACGATTGAAGCTCATCTTGGAAGTGCAGTTCATGCAGCACTAGAATGGCTCTATAATTCTATAAAAGAAAATTCGGATAATATCCCTTCATTAGATGACGTGATACAAATGTACATAAAAGAGTGGGAGAAAGATTTCTCTAAAGATATACTTGTTGTAAAACGAAATATGAATTACAAAGATTATTTTAATAAAGGCGTAGAATTCATACTGAATTATTATCAAAAACACCAGCCTTTCCGTGATGGAACAATTGAATGCGAAAAGAAAATTTACATCGAAATCGATGAAGACACCAAGATACAAGGTTTTATTGATAGACTTGTTAAAAATATTGAGACAGGACAGTTCGAGATTCATGATTATAAAACTGCAAATACCTTGCCGACGCAGGAAAAAATGGATGAAGATCGTCAGCTTGCTTTGTATTCAATAGCCATAAAAGAACTTTACGGGCAAGATCAAGAGATAGTTTTAATTTGGCACTATCTCGCACACAATACAAAGATTATTTCAAAAAGAACAAATGAGCAATTGAGAAATTTAAGGGAAGAAATAAAAGATCTCATAAAAAAAATTGAATCTACAACAGATTTTCCAACGAAACCTTCCATTTTATGCAACTGGTGCGAATACAAAGAAATCTGTCCAGCACATAATCCAAATTCTTCTTATTCTACATCTCTAAGTCAAACAAGACTCGAAGACTTCCCTATTACAAAAAAATATATTTGTGATGCCAAAATGGAAAATCCTGCAGATAATAAAAAGAGAGGCAATCTGGATATTTTCTGATTACCCAAAAATTATATTGGTTATCGCCGAAACTAAGAAAGAAACCAACATTAATGTAAAAGAATGTTTTATTCCTGCTTTGGCACTTCCTTCTGCAAGCTCACCAATTGTTAAACCTGTAAAGAAACCTTGAATCAATAATAAAAATAAGAAAGAACTTGCAAGTTCCTCTGCACTAATTGCTTCTCCGCTAACAGTTCCTCCAAGTCCTCCGTCAGTTATATCTCCCAAATCAGATATTCCCGAGACTAAAGGCAATATCTGAAACTGCATAATTAAAATAATAATCATAAACACAAAGAAAATAATATAACCCTGAACCATCAGTGTGGAAATTGCAGCCTTCCTCTCTTTCTTAAGTCTATCTGACATGCTAACCGCCTCTGCTACTGATTCAAGAATTTCTCCAATGTCTCCTCCCGCACGCTCTGCTTGACCAATCAAAGTCAAAGTTCTCGAAACTGTTCTGTTATCAACATCTTTCGAGAAAGTTTGTAGTGCATTATTGATTGGAATTCCCAATGATATCTGGTTTGCAAGCTTTTTTATATTCTCACCCAAAACACCAAACGATTTGTCTTTAATATTAACAATACTTTTACTTATGGGCGTGCCTGTCTTAACACTTTCAACTAAATTTCTTGTAAACTCCAAGAACATCTCTTCCTTTTCATTTTCCATACGGGTTTCATTAACAGCAGTTAAAACAAAAGGCGAGGCAATAATAAGAATCCCACCTCCTAAAACAAGGAAAAATAATTTTGTTCCCATAAGGAATAAAGAGACCACTATGATGACTGAACCAAATCCCATTCCAACAAAATGTATGTTTCTAAGTTCCATTATTTTTTAACCTCCAAGAATGAAAGGAAAACAATATTAATTGCTGTAACTGCAATTATCATAATAAGAGTTATCATTTGTGTACTTAATGAAATTCCTAAACCACTAATTTTCATCATCATGAGTAAAATCATTAAAATCATTGGAGCTGCAATAACAACACTAATATAAATATCCATAAATGTTTCCGCAGATTTAGTTCTCTTTTCTTTTTCCAGACTGTATTCAAAAATTAAGCTCTCCGACCTCTTCTCAAAAAACTCTGGCAAATCTCCTCCAGAATTTATAGTCGTTGCAAGACCATTATATAATTCAGAAAGTTTCTTGCTTGGGGAATTATATGCCGCATTTCTTAGCGCACTAACTATATCATAACCATATAAATTAATTTCATTTATCAATTTTGTAAATTGCTTTGCGAGATTTGGATATTCATTTGTCGTGATTAAAATTTCAAATATTTTTGTCGGATTAAGCATTGATCCTGAAATTGCGGACATATGAATTGTTGCGAAAGGCATTTCTTGATCCATTTTATTTCCTAATGTATTCTTTTCAATAGATGGATAAAAGAACATCAGAAGCATGGTTCCAAGAGGTATGACAAAAATAAGCCAAAAAACCTTTAGAAGTCTAACTGTAAAATCTTCAGTTGCTCGAGTTACAATTGGCAAATCTGGGCCTATGTTAAAAAATAAGAAAAATAGCATTATAATCAATGCAACAAAAATTGAAACCAATGTACTAAGCATAATTGTAGACATATATTCTTGAGGCGTAAATTTCATACTCGCCTTAATTAAATCTCTTTCAAGATTTTCAAAAGTTTTATCATCTACAAGTTTCTTTGAAAAATTAGAAAAGAGTTCATTTGCTTTTCTTACAAATGGATTAAATTTATCCGAAACTTTGAGGTTCTTTGTTCTCTCAAGATTCCTCCTTTGTTTTTCCATCCTCTTAAAAGTCTCTTTTTCTAATTTGTCTGGTTTGAAATCTTTTCTTGAGATACTTGTATCAATTGAGATTTTTGTTGGAATCTCAACTTGCATGTATTTATCTGGAGACTTTTTTGTCTCGATATGGCTTTCAGGTTTTTTCTTTATTGAGATTTCATTTGCCAAAGGTTTTGCCATATTCAAACTGGAGAGAATAGTTTCTGTTTCATTACTCACTTCAATTAGCTTGTTCCTAAGATTTTCAATGTGACGTGAGAGAATCTTTTTTTCTTCAGGATTTCCAAGATCATACTGTTTCTTGGACGAAATAATCTCTTTAACAATCTTCTTTTGATTGATTATTGATTTCTTAAGATTAGAAAATCCATTCTGCATCATCAAACAATCTCCGTTATTTTTTTATTCAGTTTCAAAATAAATTGCTTTATAGCATTGAACTGTTCTGGCTTTTTTTTATTATAAGAATATTCTAATTTTTCTTCCGCCTGCTCCAAACTTAAGACAATTTGATTTAGCGAATCCAAGTCTTGATTACTAATTCTATCACTCTTTTTTATAGGATATTCCATAATTAGAAAAGATTTTTTATGTTATTAAATCTTTTTGATTTTTAGAAATTAAAGACTAATTATTCAATACCAAATTCTTTCAAGACTTCTTCTGGCTTCTTGTAATATTCATTCACAATTTTTTGGACATCTTCAAAACCAAACCTTTTTGTTTTATACAATTTGTAAAGTAAGAGAACTCTTCTCCTAAATTCCAATTCAAGCTCTTCTACCCTCAATCCATATCTTTTTCTTATCTTATCAAATATTTTTGAATTTCTTTTGAAGTAAAACTCATCTTCCATAGCATTCCACATGAAGGGGGTATTTGTTATTGCAACGCCCTCAGGAGTAACATTAATTAATTCAACAACTTCCTTAAGTTTTCTGGTTTCCTGTTTGTCTACGATAGCATGAGTCATAATACACACACAATCTAGAACATTTAGTAACGTGGGAGAAAGTTCAATTGGAGGAGTTTCTAATCTTTTTATAACTGTATCAACCGAATCAGCATGAATCGTACTTATCGAAGAATGTCCCGACGCCATACCCTGAAATAAAACTGAAGCCTCTTTACCTCTAACTTCACCTACAATAACATAATCAGGATTTTGTCTAAAAGAGCTTTTAAGTAAATCGAATAATCCAATCTCTCCATGACCTCCGACTCCAGTATCACTCCTAACAACACTTGGTAACCAATTTTCTCTTGGCAAATTTAATTCTCGAGTATCTTCAATAGAAACAACCCTGTCTTCAGGAGGAATAAAAAAAGCTATAGCATTTAATAATGTCGTCTTACCTGAAGAAGTTCCACCTGTTATGAGGATGTTCATTTTATACTGCACAAGCAACCAAAGATAAGCCATTATCTCTGGACTTAATGTTCTAAATGCAATAAGATTCGGAGGAGTCCATGGCGTCTTTGTAAACTTTCTTATTGTGAATGTAGGACCTCGACTAGTAATATCTTTAGTATAAGTTGCATTAACTCTTGAACCATCTGGAAGACTTCCATCAAGTATTGGTCTTGCATACGAAATGTATTTACCACACCTCTGTGCTAGTTTCTCAACAAAACTTTCAAGCCCTAAAGCATCTCTAAAAATAAGGTTTGTTTTAATGTTTCTATAAATTCTATGAACAATGTAAACTGGCCCTCCAAGACCATTACACTCTATATCCTCAACAAAATAATCTCTCAGCAATGGTTCGACTTCATTTAAACCAACAAAATCTCTGACGAGATAATAATAAATTTTTCTATAACTTTCATAAGACATCTCGATGTTCAATTCTAAAGCAATCATTTTAAATTTCTTGTCAATATAACCCAAGATTTTTGTTTGTTCTTTATCAATAATGGTTTCGTAATTAATCATATTCCTCATAGCTCTAATTATTTCTTGTCTTTGTTTTTCTTCAACCTCATTAAGAACTGGTTCTTCAATTTCATAAACTAATTCATAAATTTTATCGTCCCAATATATATGGACAAAAGTAAATGGTGAAACAAGACAATACCTAACATCAATCTTGGTTTTATCTTTAACACCCTTTAACGGTGGCACAGCTGGATTAAAACTTATTTCTACCTGAGGGTAATCCTTTATACTAACTTCTTGGTTTTGCATTTTAAATTGAATCAATATTTATTAACACTCTTTCTGAAGAATCTTCTCCTTCATTTGTGATTGTAATCTTGTAGGGGACAGAACTTTTTGAGAGTATTTTGTTCTCTTCCGAATCTCTATATTTCAAATTATATTGATTTGAAAAATCTCTGCGAATAACAACTTCTGCATATTTCCCTAGGTCTGTTGTAGTTACATTAAGATTTCCTAAATATATTGTAGCTCCCGGTTCACTATAAATATAACTACTTTCTATAATGAATTCCAACGAATCATTTTCAGAATGAATTATAAAATCTCCTTTTTTCACACCCATTTCTATAACTCTTTTATTTCCCGGAATAACCACCTCTGAAAAGATCTTTTCAAGATTGTTCATAAGTTCAATTGATTGCTCTATTATAGCCTTATCTCTAAGCTCTTCAATTTTTGGTTTTACAAAAGATAAAACAAGACCAATCATAACAAATGCAATTAAAATATAAATTACTGTTTCAACCCAAATCTGACCTCTTTTTTTCATAAACATTTTGACCTCTAAATTATTATCAAATAGCAGTTTATATTTTTAATGTTTACTCTTTCGTTCTACACTTTTGCGAAGGAGGATACAAAATCTCATT
>CAYVIQ010000005.1:0-15991 GCA_964451595.1 Candidatus Woesearchaeota archaeon | reverse complement strand
GGTCAAGCAACAACAGTTATGAGGAAATTCCCTGCGACAATTTCCCAAATTTTTTCTTTCAGAAAAAACTCACGAGGTCATTTCATTCCGCTCGTGCCCTTCGGGTCTCATAACCAAATGTTATATTAAATTTATTATGTTCTAATTTTCTTTTTAGAAAAATAAAATAAAAGAGAAATTAACAAGATCACTTTTTTCTCATACTTAAATTGTAACACTTCTTCAATTTTCTAACAAAAATCGGATTTTTGATAAACCAAAACGAACGAAGATTGACTGTACTAGGCAAAACAAACAAAAACCAATATAAACCAAGGCAGTTTTTTATAGTAATGGAATTTCTAAAAAACATTTCTCCGAGAGAATATCAGCTAAAAATACTTGAGTCATGCAAAAAGGAAAATTGTCTTGTCGTTCTCCCGACAGGTCTAGGAAAAACGCTCATTGCACTAATGCTTTCAATAGAAAGAATGAAAGAATTCCCAGGAGAAAAAATTGTATTTCTCGCTCCGACAAAACCTCTCGCAGAACAACATATAAATTATTTCAAAAAAAATCTCCCAGAATTATTTGGAGATATGCAACTTTTTACAGGAGCAATAAATGCAGAAAAAAGAAAAAAAATATGGCAGACTGCAGACATTATATTTTCAACTCCACAATGTGTAGCAAATGACCTTAAGAAAAACTTATACAATCTGAATGAAGTTTGTCTTCTGATCGAGGATGAAGCTCATCGTTGCATAAAAAATTATGACTACAATTTTATAGCTCAAAAATACAAATTGCAATCTCCTCATTCAAGAATTCTCGGATTAACAGCATCACCTGGTTCAGAAAGTTTCAAAATTAAAGAAATCTGTAAAAACCTCTCGATACAAAATGTAGGACTAAGAACAAGAGAATCTCAGGATGTAAAACAGTACCTCCAAGAGAGAGAATTTGAAAAAATTTCTGTAGAATTTCCACCAGAATTTCAAGAGATAAAACACGTGCTTTTAAAATTAATTGATAATTATATAGAAGAGTTACGTTTTAGAAAAGTTCTTTTTGGACCCGCAACAAAAACAGGATTAATTTTACTACAAAAAAAGATTTCAGGAACCCTAACAAGACAACCCGGGAGTCAAAATTTTAATTATATGCTCGGAGCATCTGCATGTGCACAAGCAATAAAATTACATCATGCAATGGATTTACTAGAAACTCAAACTCTTGAAGGATTCAACAATTATCTAAAAGACCTTTTCAATCAAGCCGCAAAAAAACAATCGAAGGGTGTAATAAAGCTAGTTTCAAAAACAGAATTTAATTTTCTGTTCATGCAGTCAGCAGAACTTCTTGCAAAAGGAAAAGAACATCCAAAAGTAGAAGAAATAAATTCGATAATAAAAAAAGAATTCTCGAATGCCGACGAAAAAACACCTAAAATAATTATTTTTACACAATTTCGTGAAACAGCAAAAAAAATTTCTGATAAAATAAATTTAATTGAAAATGTAAAATCAAAAACTTTCGTAGGACAAGCCTTAAAAAATGGCTCAGGATTATCTCAAAAAAAACAAAAACAAATAATTGATGAATTCAGCGAGGGGAAGATAAATGTCCTTGTAGCAACTTCAATAGCAGAAGAAGGCTTGGACATTCCAGAAGTAAACGCAGTAATACTTTACGAACCAGTGCCAAGTGCGATAAGGATGATTCAACGTGCTGGACGAACAGCTAGACTTAGCAAAGGAAAACTTATAATGCTTGTAACAAAAAATACTAAAGATGAATCATTCTTTTATGTTTCAAAAGCTCGAGAGAAAAAAATGAAAACAGCCATTGAAGGAATTCAAAAAGATTTAAACAACGGCGTTGACTTCAACAAAGAAGAAAAACAAAAAACATTGTAAAAATGAAAATTCTAAACTCAAAACCCGTGCTAGACATTTTTTCAAAACCTTCAAAGAAATTTTCATCTAAAAAAGAGGAAATAAAACCTTCTGAAGAAAAGATAATTATTGATTATCGTGAAAAAAATTCTCTAGTCTATATACAATTAGCAAAAATGGATTTTGAAATAGAATTTAGAGAATTAAAAGTAGGAGATTACATAGTAAAAGATGTAGTAATAGAAAGAAAAACAGTATCGGATTTTATTAGTTCTATGATAAATAAAAGATTATTAAGACAACTTGAGGAATTGCAACAATATAAAAATAAATTATTAATTATTGAGGGAATATCCGAAGAAGAATTGTACAAAGAAGAAAATTTTTCTGTAAACCCGAATGCGATTCGTGGTTTCGTATTATCAATTTTATTAAAACACAAAATTCCAATTGCATATACTAAAAATTCTGAAGATACAGCAAAATTTATTTCAGTACTTTCAAAAAAGAAAACTTCTACAATCTCATTAAAAGCAAACAAACGGAAGCTCGGAAGAAATGAACAACTAGAATTCATACTTGAAGGATTTCCGAATGTGGGCCCAAAAAAAGCAAAATTACTATTAAAAAAATTTGGCTCAATTCAGAATGTAATCCTCGCACCAACCGAAGAACTTGAAGAAATCCTTGGAAAAAGAGCAGACTACATAAGAGAAATTATTGAAAGAAGATACTCCCAAGAAAAAAATTAATTATTTCTTTTTATTTTTATTTCTTGCAATCTTCCTTCTTCGATATTCTCTTTCTTTTTGTTCGATCCGTTTTTCTTCCTTAGCATTTTCTGAGAGACTCCTTATAACCTCGCGAATCATAAAATACAAAAGAACTGCAACAATTAACAAAAGAAAAATGCCAGAAAAGAAAATTACTATTGCATCTATTTCTGTTAAAGTTGAAATAAATCTTTGAATAAGCCCCACTGTTGCCGAAAGAACTGAAGTAATAATTGAGACTAACACCAATACTTTTTGTTTCATAAAAGATAAAGGAAATGATAATTTATAAATATTTTTTATTTAGAATCAATCTTTTGGAACAAGTGCAAAAAAACTATAATTTCCTTCCTTTATTTTTGAAGCCATTTCTTTTACATTTTCAAGTTTAATGTTTTTTATATTCTCTTCAAAATCATAAAAATCCTCTGCCTTACTGTGAACTTCTGAGGCAATGAGTCCAATCATTTGATCTTGAGAATCTTCCATTGAAAGTTTATAATGCCCAATTAACTGTTGTTTAACTTCTCCCAATTCTTTTTCATCAAGTTCATTTGAAATTTTTTCGAATTCTTTTAAAATCAAACTATTTACTTCTTCAACATTTTCTTTCATAGTTCCAACATAAATTAGATTGTAAGCAAATCTCTTATTAATATTAGACTCGCCTTTTATTGCATAAGCAAGATTTCTCTTCTCTCTGATTTCAGAAAACAGTCTAGAAGACATTCCTTCTGCAGTAATTGCACTTAAAACTCTAGCAACAAAAGATTTGTTATCACTTGCTACTGGAACATGATATGCAAAGACTAAATTGGCCTGATCTATCCCTTCACGAATTTCTGTTTTTGAACTATTATGGATGTCAAAAATTTGTTCGGGAATTTCTCCTTTTTCTTCTGAAAAATTATCCTCTGCAAATTTAACAATCTCGAGAAAATCCGCATTACCCACAACACATAAAATTAAATTATTAGGAGTATAAATTTCCTTAAATTTCTTCACAATTTTTTCGTGATTTATTGAATTCATTGTTTCAAAAGTACCCGCAAGACTTATCCCCATTGTACCTTTGTAGAGGGATTTTTGAATTTCATCAAAAACATGTAATCTAGGATTGTCTTTATACATTTTAATTTCTTCAAAAATTACAAGCCGTTCTTTATCCAGTTCTTTTTCATCAAAAAGAGGATTATTAATCATATCTCCTAAAACTTCTAAGGCAATGCCTAATTTTTCAGAAGGCATTTTGCACAAATAACCAGTTATTTCTTCGGAAGTAAAACCATTTAAGCTTCCGCCATTTTTTTCAATCTCTTCAGCTATTTTCTTGGAAGATCTAGTTGGAGTTCCTTTGTAAAGCATATGCTCAATAAAATGTGAAATTCCTTTCTCTTCAAGAGATTCATTAATTCCTCCAGCACGAACCGCAAACGCGACGCTTACAACAGGCAAATCTCTTTTTTCGAATAAGATTGTTAAACCATTCTTCAAAACTTTTTTCTTAAAATTTCCTTTCATTTCTAAAAAAATCAAAAACAATATATAAAGATATCTAAATTCAAAGAAGAGTGTCTTTCAAAAACAAAAAATAAGCTGCAGCAGCTCCTCCTAAAACAAAAATCGCTATCAAAACCCAAATCCACCAACGAGTGGGCTTTTTACTCTTAGTTGCATCCTCTTTAGAATTCTTATTAACATCTTTGTTAACAACAGGAAGTTTATTCTTGTTATCAATACTTGAAGGTGTTTGAGCACTCATAATATTTTTCTCGCCTCCTCTAGCTTTCAAATCTTGTTTAGGCAAAGAATTAATCTTAGACTCATTCTGTTCATTCACCGGTTTTCCTTGAACACTTTCTTGAATATCTGTAGATAAATTAACACCAACCTTTGCCATAAAAAATAAAAGATTTATTTTTTTATAAAACTATCTTTTTTTGAAAAGAATATACTTTTCAGAACCAAATTCAAAATTATTCACAATTTGAAAGTTCTCTTTAACAAAATTATCGAACCAATATCTTTTAGCACAAAAATTTTTTCTTGATACAAGACTTCTCATAGCAAAACTCACCACAACTAAATCCACTTTTTCAATTAATTCTTTCAAAAACTTCTTGGAATAATTACGTTCAACACTTTCTAAAGAATCAAGAACTTTAAATAAAAAAACTATCCGAGGATGTTTAGTTCTTTGAATTTTTTCTTTAACAAAATCCAAATCAAACAAACTTCCATGAAAAGATTTTGCATTAATAAAATTATTTTTTTTAAAAAAACGGTTCACCAAATTGTTCAACTGCCCAACAGCTTCAACACCAATATAATTTATCTTTTTTGAGTTTGGAAAAAATGCATAACTAATACCATTTATTCCTGAACCAAAATCAAGAATTGAGATTTCTTTTTCCTCAAAACTTTCTAAAATTTTTTCATAAAGTTCTGAATAGTAATCAAAACGTTCTTTAGTGGAGATATGTTTTCTCAGAATTTCCTCGGGACTTTTCCGATCAAGAATCTTCGGATTCAAGAGCTTCCCACTTGTAAATGCACTAAAGGTCTTTCTAAGAAAATCTCGCGTGAGTTTTATTTTTTCTTCATCAGAAGTTTGTCTTTTGTAAAACTTATCCAAAGCAATCTCTACATCTTTTTTAGGCAATTGAGAGAATTCCTTCTTAGAAATAATCTTTTTAATAAAATCATTTTTATCCATAAGTAATTTAAAACTCCCTAGCTTAAAAAAGTTACAATGCCTATAAACGTAAACGATCCAGAATACACCAAAGCAGAAATATGGTTTCATGAAGCCAAAGGTTCAGAAGAACAGCTTTTAGCTTTAAACAAAATGATTTCTCATGCTCCAAAACACAAAGGGGCAGAAAATCTTAGACAACAGCTAACAACTCGAAGAAAAAAACTTGAAGCACAGCTAGAAAAACAAAAACGTTCGGGAAAAAACCCTTCAAAGATTGGAATAAAAAAAGAAGATATGCAAACAGTTATTGTTGGAAAAACAAATTCTGGAAAATCCACTCTGTTAAAATATCTAACTAATGCCGAACCCCAAATCTCAGAAAATAGATTTACAACAATTACCCCAAAAATAGGAATGATGCCTTATGAGACCACAAGTATTCAACTAATAGAAATCCCTGCAATTGATTCAGAATATTATGATAAGGGAATTGTTTACACTGCAGATGTAGTTTTAATAATTGTAGAAAAATTAGAAGAAATAAATGAAATTGAAAAAGAATTAAAAACTCTCGGAAAAAAAATAATTGTTTTTAACAAATCAGACCAACTTTTAGAGAATGAAAAAAGAAAGATTTCGGCAACACTAAAATCAAAATTCAAAAAGTATGATTTTGCAATTTTATCATCCAAAAAACCAGAGCAAGATCAAATAAAAAAGTTAAAAGACGAGATATTTGAAAAATTAAAGGTTTGCAGAGTTTATACTAAAGAACCAGGAAAAGAACCCAACAAAAAACGTCCAATGATTTTAGAACCAAATTCAACAACTGAAGATGTTGCTGAAAAAATCTTAAAAGGGTTTAGTAAAAAAATAAAACAAATAAAAATTTGGGGACCTTCTAGCAAATTTGGAGGACAAATCGTAGGCTTAAAACATAAAGTAAAAGATCTAGATATTGTAGAATTTAAAACAAAATAGATTCAAGTTCACTAAGTTCGTCTAACAATTCTAAAACAATTGGATGGGAAAGAAGATCATCCACTTTAACATAAGCTTCACCTTCACTAGTCACATAAATTCTATTTTTATAAGTTCTTTCCATCTAAATTTAAATTAACTGAAGTTTATAAAATTATTCAAACTACTTATCTACATAGGCTTCTTTCCACAATTTTTGAAGTTTCTTTGATTCCCTAAAAGGTTTTAACAAATCAACTATTTCTTTTGTAATTGCATTTTTCAAATCCAAAGGATGCAATTTCCTTGAAACAAAATCTTTTTCTAATTCTTCATAATTTTCATATTCCAAATTTCCTCCAAATTTTTCCGGACGTTCAACAACAAAAATTTCTCCTTTGTCTGATTTCAAAACAAAAAATAAATATCTCATTAAAGACATCAAACCATTGTCAGGATTTCCTTCTTCACACTCTGCTTTCTTAACTTTAGATTTTATTTTTTCTTCTGTCTCAATTAAATCAATTTTAGTTCCTTCAATACTAGAACTCATTTGCTTTCCCACTAAACCTCTTATCATAGGTGTCATTAATTCTATTCTAGGAACATAACCAATTTTAGGCAAATATTCTCTAGCATAAACCATAATCTTTCTTTGATCTAAACCTGCAAATTGAACATCAACATCTAAGTACTGCTCATCCAAAGCTTGCATCAAAGGATAAATCATCCCCGAAAGCAAAACATTTTCACCCTGAGCAGTTTTAACAGCTTCCGAAGCTGCTTTTGTAGAATTCCTCAAAGTTGTAAAAGTGCTTAATTTCAACAAGTCATAAAAATAATCTTTATCCAATTGAATTTCTGAACCTCTAACAAATTCAAGTTTTTTTACATTAACCCCAATAGTTTTCAAAATAGTCAAAATTGCTTCTTTATAATAATCGTATCTTTTTTCTAAAATTTCAAAAGGAACCCCGTCCAACAAAGCATGTAAATCCGCCAAAAGAATTTTAACTTTACATCCTGCCTTCAAGAAATCAGCAACTTTTAACATTGGGAAAAAATAAGCAAGAGAAACACTCCCAGTAGGCATCGTTCCCCAATAAATTGAAAGCTCCTTTTCAGAATCTAACTTCTCTTTGAGTTCGTCTTCTCCAATAATTTCTTGTAAATTTCTTGTTATAAGTTCAAATTTATCTTCCATAGAATAATAAACATTATATAATTTATAAAAGTTTCAATCTATGCTAATTCAAATAATCCTATTTATTTTAATAGGAATTGCCTTCGGAACAATAACCGGCTTAATTCCAGGGTTACATATAAATCTTGTGGCAATAATTATTGTCTCTCTTTCAGCTTCAATTTTATTTGATTTAAACAGAATTTATTTAGTAACATTTATAGTTTCAATGTCAATAACACACACATTTTTAGATTTCATTCCTTCGATCCTAATTGGTTGTCCAGACACCGACACAGAACTTTCAGTCTTACCAGGTCATGAACTTCTAAAAGAGGGTCATGGATATCAAGCAATTTTGTTAACTCTTTATGGAAGTCTTGCAGCAATTTTTCTTCTTGTAGTAATTTCTTTTCCATTTGGAATTTTAATAAAAAGATTTTATGATATGATTTTGAAATTCATGCCGTTTATTCTAATCTTAATATTATTAATCTTAATTTATCTTGAAAAGAAAAAAATAAATGCAATAATTACGATATTACTAACCGGAATTCTGGGAGCAATAGTTTTGAATATCCCAGAACAAACCCTCAACCAACCCTTCCTTCCTTTACTAACAGGGTTGTTTGGAGCAAGCAATTTAATATTGAGTATAAAAAATAAAACAGAAATCCCTCCTCAGAAAATTCAAAAACCAAAAGCAAAACTACTAAGACCTCTTTTGGGAGCAATTATTGCATCCCCTCTCTGTACAGTACTTCCAGGATTAGGTGCAGGACAAGCTTCAATTATAGGCTATACTATTTCAAGCAAGAGTTCAAATAAAATTTCTGATAAGAAAGATTTTTTAGTCCTTCTTGGGGCAACAAATACTCTTGTTATGGGATTTTCATTTATGGCACTTTTTCTAATTTCAAAAACAAGAACCGGTTCAGCACTAGCAGTTCAGCAAATTCTTGGAGAAATAAATTTTCATACAACGATTTTAATTATAGCAATTATCTTAATCTCTGGAATAACTTCATTTTATTTAGCAAAAGCTCTTACAAAAATCTTTACAAAAAATATTCAAAAAATAAATTACACAAAGCTTTCCACAGGAATCTTATTTTTCCTGGCAGTTATAACAATTATTATTTCTAGTTGGATGGGATTAATTATTTTAGTAATTTCAACACTAACAGGTCTTTATTGTATTTCGCTAAAAGTCCGTCGGACAAATATGATGGGAGTTTTATTAATCCCAACCATTTTATTTTATTTAGGAATATAGACATTCTAAAACCACTTACTAATAGCTTCCTGTTTTTCTAATTCTTTCCCAAAAATACTATCTATATATCCTTTAACTAATTCCAAAGTCTGTTGAAGATATTTAGAAAGATTATAACTTTTAGCCAAATTTAAAGCAGGTTCCAAATATTTTTTTATTCCGCCTTCATGAATTGTGAAAATCAATTTCCCTTTACAGACTGGACAGATCCCATTTAATGGAGGTCTCCTTATAATTTCATTACAAGCAACGCACCTAAATTCTTGTTGTGAAAATTTTCTCAAATTACCTCTCATATCCCTAATAAAATGTCTTTCGATAATTAATCTAGCTGTATCTGAAGTATCGGCACTTCTCAATTTCTCAACAAGTTCCATCTGATGTTGAACTTTTTCCTGCATTGATCCAAGCAATTTATAAGAACTGCAAAGAACACCCTCATTAAAATCAGAGGTATCATGTGTATAGCCTAATTTTCTAAAAGGATCTTTATTCTGTTTCAAAATATCTTTAACAAGTTGAATTTCCTTAACCTCTCCTGAATGTTTTTTCTCCTCAGCTAGTTTATACAATTCTAAAGGGTAATGTCCTTCGGGCGTAACTTCAAAATCCAAAATTTGGTCATCAACTTCACCAGCATCAATTTTCGCATTCAAAACTAAAGGTGCATCTTGAGTTCCTCCTCGATGTGAAGGCAAAAATTTTTTTGAAAAATTCAACAAAACATCTCCTAACAACATCACCGCTGCTTCATCACCATCACAATCTCTTCTAACAGCCGCGTGCATATATGGACTTGCCAAAAGACCTTGTGTTTTTGAAAATCCAATAAATCTGCAAACAACTCCAGCGCAATTATGAGGAGCCATAAAAACTCCTAACTTCCCAACCAAATCTTCTTTAGTTTTCACATTGTAAAATTTTTCTAAATCATAAAATTTAACCAAAAGCTCATCAATAAAATTAGAGACTTTTGTAAAAACATCATCACACTTTTCATCTAAAGAATCAGGACTACATGGCAAAATTATATCATGAGGCATTAATTCCAAGATTTGATTTTCATTTTCCAAAGGACGACCATTAATATCTTCATCATAACCAATTTCTTTAAGTTTCTCAACACTAACAGAAACCTCTTTAGGCTTAAAATAAACTATTGGCAACTCCGTTCCATCAACCCTTATTGTTCCATCCTTATTAACTTGCAGATTATATTTTGCACGCAAGATGCCCTTAACTAAATTCTCCGGTTCTTTGCCTTCAGAACTCATTCCACGAATTCCTTTAATCAAAATAGGTGCTTCATTCTTCTTCATTTTCAAAATATTCAAAGCATTTTCATAATAATGATTTACATCCAAATTCCTATTAGAATATCTCAAAATTCTTTGTCCTTCCTCAAAGTTATTTGAAAAACTTCTCTCTTTTGTTTTAGGATTATAATAAACAATTTTTGTTTTTGAACCACAATTCTCACACTTAGAATAGATTGTATCTTTATCACATTTTTCACAATAATTTAAAGGAAATGCACTATAAACTTTTCCAACTTCACAAGCAGCCTGCAAACTCCTTAATCTTCCCCCTTCGCTTCCAATGGGAAATAAAACGTTAGGACTTCCAGTTAACTTTCGAAGCTTTGCTTTCTCGGGCCGCCCCATTCTTGAACCAATAAATTCTCCTGCCTTATCTTTTATAACAAATTTGGAAAGTTTATTTACTTCTTCAAGCAGATTATTATTTTCAAAATTAATCTTTTTTTCAATTTCTAAAATGTCATTTCTCAAATTTCTTGAATTTCTCAAATCAAAATTTAATCCTAAATTAGCCAAAAGAGATTTAGAATTTTTTTCAGACAAAACAACATTTTCAATTGTAACTTCATGTTCAAGACCCAATAGTTCCAAGGCTCTTTTTCCAGTTTCATACTCATCACGATTAGATTTACTATAAGGAAATATAATTTTTCCTTCAATTTTAGAATCTTTAAGCCAATCAAATAAACCCTTAAATTGCTCTCTAGAAATCTGAGTCCAATAAAAAATAAATTTGGGATTTAATGCAATGCAATACTTTTCACTCAATTTAATTGCCTCCTCAAAACTCAGATTAATTTCATCAAAATTTTCTTCAGGATTTTTATCTCTCAATTCCAGCCCCCACCATTCTTCAACATAACCCGGTTTTATAAGGTCATAATTTCTATTAACAACATCACTAAAAGGAAAAAGTATATCTCCCAAATAAATTATCTCCTCAACATCAGGATAAAATCTTTTTGCATCTTGAAAACTATTAAGTTTTTTTACACTACCATTAAGTAATTTAATGATTGGACCATCAATGTTATCGCAAGAGCTAATTGCACACCCCTTTGTAGGCTTCTCAATTTTCAATTGTGTTCCTATTGCAATAAAATTATCTGTAATTGCCATTGTAGCTGGATGAACACTCGCCGCACTAAAACCTGAATTTCTTCCTCGCCCATATCTAAATCTAAAACCTCCTGACATTCCAGGATGACCAAAAACAGGTCTTCCAGCAACCAAATCTCTAATATAAGGGGGAACAGAATTCGCAGTTTTAGTTTTTCCTTTACTAATTTTCTCCTGCAAAATAAGATATTCATCAAGCCAGTCAAAGCCAGACATTTTCAAACCATTGTCTTTTGCATGATTATATAATCTAAAACCTTTCTTTGCTTTCTGTGCCAAACCTTCAGCCATAATTAAACAAAAACCACTCCTCAAAAAATCAGTATCGACCCTTTCAAGATTTTTATAATTAGGAACTTCAATTTTTTCGGAAGCATCTCCTGCAACTTGTATTGGCATCCGTTCTGCTAAAAACAAAGCTTCCTTTTCCGTTGGCATTCCTTGCAGATTTGCAATTCTATCATGAAAATGTTCAAGCTCCGCCCAGACCCTTTTCACTTCCTCTTCAGAAGGATCATATTTTGCATAACCAAACATCTCTCTCAAATAATCAATAATCATCAAAACAATACACGATGCTGTGGTTCCCGCTGAACGAATAGGGCCTGAAAAACTTGCTTCAATATAATCTTTCCCATCTTTTGTTTTTCTAACTTTCAAACCTGTAAAACCTTCAATAGGGCTTGATACAACACCAATAGTCTGATATCCAAAACCAACTCTTATCCCAGCATCCATAGCCTGAAGTGTATCATCAAATTTACAAAATTTCTGTTTTGCAACTTCTTCAGCAATTTTAAAAGAAACTGTAGCATCAAGCTTACCAAATTCTTTTTCCAATTCAACAATTCTGTCAGCAATTCCCGAACCAAGCATTTGAGGATAAACTGTAGAAATAATTCCAACAACTTTTTCAGCCATGTTCATTGCCAAAGGAATTTCAACCTTGTCAGCAGGATCCAATCCTTTCTTCCTAGCTACCTCTGCAATAACATAAACCTTATCAACTTCTTTTTTCAAATTTTCAAAATATGTTTGTGTTTTCATTTTAATAACAACATTACAGCATCATACTTGGGTTTAATTATTGCTTTTCCTTCTAGAGAAAGCTGATTCCACTTTCTTTGTAATTTTTCTCTAACAGATATTTTTGCTTCTCTCTGATTTTTATTTTCATAAATAAATGCTGCCATAAAAATTCCAGCAATATTTTCAAAATTGCTCATAGCATCTGCTTCCATAATTATTTCAGCTTCAAGAGTTTCAGGTTGAATGTCATTTGAACCCCTATGAGCAATGATACAATGTTTTATTTTTTTAATTTTTTCTTCAGGATAATTAAATTTTTTTAATTCATCTTCTGCAATCTTAGCACCAGTTATATGATGATTTTCCCGACCATAAATTATTGAACCAATATCATGTAACCATGCAGCCAATTCCACAATTTCTAAATCAGCATTTTTATTTACAGCTAATTTTTTTGCCAAATCAACCATCGGAACAAAATGGAATTCATAAGGAAATTTTCCATATTTGCTCATTGGTTTATTACATTCTTCTTCTACAAACTTTCTAATTTTTTCGATTATAGTTTCATTTACCATTCTATCCTGCCTTCTCCTTTGATTCCTCAACATCTTCAAAATCTAAAATTTTAACTGCTCTTGTTTTCAAATTTACCATTGGTACTTTACAATGATCAGGTTTATTTCCAAATTTTTCCTGATAAGGAGTCATAGCTTCCCAACAAGAAACTGAAACAATCAAAATATTATTATAATAAGTTATCCCACATTTATGTGTATGTCCTGAAACAAAAATATCTGGAATATCATTAATTAATAAACCATCTTCTTCAAAAGGATAATACTGAGTAGAACCATGAGTCGGAGCCAAATGCCGATTCTTCAATAAAAATTTCATAATTTCTTCGGGACAATTCATAGCTTCTTTTTTTATCAAAGAAGGTATATTACCAGCATAATAAGGAAATGAAAATCCATGATAAGTTAAAATATCCCAACCCGAAAAACCTGTTTTTTCATCAAAACCAACATTAACTGTACAAGGATTTTGAGTCATTATAACATTCTCTAAATCATAAAGAGGCCATGCATATTTTTCATTAAGCGTTGGTTGAGGTTCCATAATTCTAACCCCATCATGATTACCCGGAGAAATAATTATCTGAATATGTTTTGGAATCTTTTTAAGTAAATCTGCTAAATAAATAAACTGTTCTTCCAAATCATAAATTTTTAAATCAGGTTTCTGATTGGGATAATTTCCAACTCCTGTAACAATATCTCCAATTAAGAAAAGATATTTTATTTTCAAAACTTCCTCCTCTGTTCCAGGAACTTTACCATTAAGATAATCAACAAATTTATCAAAACCATTATTCAAGAATCTTTTACTTCCAAAATGTAGATCGCCAATAAATAAAACATATTCGTCTTTAGAAGAATATTTTCTCTCAGGAATCATTGAGTCTGGAAAAACAACCTCATTCGCAAAAAAGATTTCACCATTTCCAGAACCAGAAAAACCCAAAACTGAATCAAGGGCAATATCTTGAGCAGCTTCGTGGATTTCTTTTTTATTTTGATTAATCAAAACTTTCAATTTTCCAGTAAAATCCTCAATTTCCAAAATAATATTTTTATTCTTTGTAACACTTTTATTTCCAACAATACCAATTACAGAAAAATTACTTTTATTTCCAGAAATTTTATTAATTGAAATAAGATTTTTCAAAGAGTTGTGTTCTTGTAAAATCATCCGCATTTTATCAAAACGATTTCTAAAATATTTAGTAAAATCTTTTACTTCTAATTTTTTTTCACTTAACTTAATTGAATTTTTAATTTTTACAATCCCTTTTGAAGTATCTAAAGTCATTGTTTTTATTTGGTCAGAATTTTCTAAAGAAATCTCCCGTGAAAATTCAATACTCAAACCAAGTTTTATTTTAAATTTTTCAAGTTTTCTCTGATTCTCTTCTGGAAGTTCCAAAAAAACCTGATTAACTTCTTCTTTATTATTATAAAACAAATTTTTGGTGATCATATTTTGATTAGTTTTATTTTTTATTTTCTCTATTATAATCTTAACAGACTCAAAATCACTATTATCATCAAAAAGATCAAGAACCTCTTTATCAACTAGTAAACCTTTCTCCAAACAAAATTGTAATATTTCTTTATGTTGCATTTTAATCTAATCTCACCCATAATTTATTGAATCCTCTATAATTTCCTTAACTTTTTTCAAAATATTATTTGTAATTGCAAGTTTAATTTCTCTCATTCTACCTCCACGTCCTTTAGAAATTACTCTTACATTAATAATTCCTAACATATCAAATTCTTGAATTATATCTGAAACTCTTCTTTGGGTCAAAACTTCACACCTATTAATTTCGCACAGGTTTTGATAATAATTATAAACATCTCCAGTAAAAATAGATTTATCTTTGTCTTTTTCAATCAAATTAATTATTGAATAAAGAACTAATTGAAATTGCTTAGGTTCTGATTGTACAATATCTAAAATTTTATCTTTTTCTATCTTTTCATTGGCTTCATCAATATGTTTTAGCAAAATTCTTTTAGATCCTCCTCTCTCCGCTAATTCTCCCGCTACTCTTAGTAAATCTAATGCTCTTCTTGCATCTCCATGCTCTCTAGCAGCAAATGCAGCACACTTAGCAATAACACCATCTTCAACAATACCTTCTTTAAATGCAATCTCTGAACGTTTATTCAAGATTTCCTGAAGTTGAACTGCATTATAAGGTGGAAAAACTATTTCTTCCTCAGAAAGAGAACTTCTAACCCTTGGATCCAACTCATCTAAGAAAGTTAAATTATTGCTTATTCCAACTACACAAATTTGAGTTTGAGATAATTCGGAATTTAATCTTGTAAGATTATATAAAAAATCACTTGAAATTTTCTTAACAGTCTGATCTATTTCATCCAAAACTAATACAATTAACTGTTTTTCTTTATCCACCAAATCTACAAATTTACTATAAACAGCTTGAGTGGGTAAACCTGTATCGGGAACTTCACCTCCAAGTTTTTTAATCAACTCGGCTAAAATCCTATATTCAGTATCTGCAATTTTCTTAAGTTTACAATTAAGATATTCAATTCTTAATTTAAATTCTTTAGATCGAGTAAATCTTTTCAGAAGTTCATCTTTAACAAATTGTATAGATAAAGTCTTTCCAGTTCCAGTTTTACCATAAAGAAAAAGATTACTTGGTCTCTCTCCTCTTAAAACAGGAGCCAAAATAGATGCAACTTGTTTTATCTGTTCATTTCTATGAGGAATCTCCTCTGGCTTATGATTAATTTGTAAAAGAGATTTATCTCTAAAAATACCTTCTTTATCAAAGGAGCTAAAAATACCATCAATATCTAATTTCATTTTTCAACCTAATTATAAAATCCCTGACAGGATCATTTCCTATGGAAAATTTCCTTTTGACATCTTATTCAACGAGAAAAACTATAGTTCTTATATAAAGACTTATGATTACTAAAGAATTAATACACCTATATTTCTTATGGAAATTGAATTTTAATCTAAAAATCTTTATTTTTTAAACAATAATAAAATTATTATTATTATTATTATTATTATTATTATCTATATACTATATAATATAAATTTTTTTAAATAAAAAATTAAAAAATAAAATTAAAAAATCTCTTTTTAAATATTTCTATACGAAACCAAGGGGTCAGGGTGTAATTTATCAAAAATATCAAGA
>CAYVIQ010000004.1:0-16745 GCA_964451595.1 Candidatus Woesearchaeota archaeon | reverse complement strand
TTTCCTATATCTTTCCTCCTCATTTTGCAACCCCTTTCTCTTTTCCGGAAGAGGCAAAATCGATTTGCTCAACAATTCTAACTCCTTAACTAAAATAGAAATCTCCCCCGTTTTTGTTTTAATTATTTCACCTTCCACCCCTACGAAGTCTCCTGCATCAATTTTTTTAAAGAATTTTCTAACTTTCTCAGGTGTTTCTCCCTCTTGAGAGACAATTTGGATTTTTCCACTTACATCTTTCAAAATACAAAAAGCAATCTTTCCCAAATCTCTCTTAGTCATCAAACGACCAGCTGTTTTAACTTTACTTCCAACTTTCAATTCAGTGCATTCCAAACAACTCTGCTTTTTATCATATTTATTTGGATAGGGATTAACTCCAAGCTCTCTGATTTCATCTATCTTTCTTAATCTTTCATCAACAATTTGTTTTTCTCTACCTTTAAGTTCGAGCATGATTATATAAAAAGAATTTGGTTTATATAATTTCTGGGACAAATAATGATAACTGTTTATTTGTAATCATTAATAGATAGTAATATTTAAATAGTTCCAAACTATTGTATTATTATGAAAATCTTAAACATTTTAGGAAAGAAAAAGAATGATTTGGAAGCAGAACTAATGCAAATTCCCTTTTTGAAACGTATCGGAGTAAAAACTCACAGAGATAGGAATTACTTCACTTGAAGATGTTCCTAGCAAATACGAATTCTCAGATTCAAATTGGAACTCCAGGAAATCAGCAGATATGGGGATTATTAGTGATAATTTGGTTGGTAGAATAGTGGTTGAAGATATTTATGAAAATAAAATTTCTCCCTTCACTTCAATTCCTTATTTGGTCAGTGAATACGAAAAAGGAAAATTCTTATATGAAAATGGAGTTTCTGTTCCAAAACCCGAAGGAGTTTACCGTGTTAAAAATGAAAATGGAAATCTGGTGCCAGCTTATGTCATGGAAAATATGAGTGGATATGTTGAACTTGCAGAGTTAAAAGGTGAAGAAGAAGAGAATGTAAAAAAACTTCGAGACATTGAATTAGATAAGGTTAAAAAATTAGGTTACCAACCAGATGATGCAACGAGAAATTCTAGAAATGTTTTGTGGAATCGAGAAAAAGATAAAGTTTGTTTAATTGATTTCGAAACTTGGTATAAACTAAACAGGGATTAGTTTAATTTCTCAAAAATTAATTTCATCATTACTGTGTATAATCTTGAATAAAGAATCTTTTTTGGTTGAAACCAACATTCTTTCAATCGCATCACCTTTATTTGGATCTAAAAGTAAAAACAAAATTTTATAGCCCACTAATTCTCCAACTTTATTTATTCTTGTTAAACTGTTCATCCCCCTCTGGTCAACATATCTCCCCTTTTCACTTAAATCTAAACAGAGCTTTTGATTGTATTGATTTTTTCCAATTAAATATTTCGTGATTTCTTCTTCAATTCCTCGAGCTGAATGCTGGTCGAATTTTTCCACGTCCAACTTTATGAAATCACAATCTTTCTCTGTTTCATAATTAACATTTTTCATATTTATCTGGGGTTCAAACCCTTTTTATATTATTCTAATAAAACACTTTAATCCATTTTTCTATCCAAGGGGGTTATTGTAGATTAATAAAAAGATAAATTCATTTCTTTTTCTTATAATAACCTTTATTATCCAATTCGTCATTAACTAATTCATCTGCTAATCTTTGGAAATTATCCCAACGTGAAACATGTTTGTACTTTATTGTCTTAAAATTTTCCTGTAACTTTTGTACTTTCAAGAAATATCCTAACAGTGTTGGGTTTTTTACTTTGTATTCTCCCATAAGTTGTTTGACAATAAGCTCCGAATCTAAAACACAAGTTATATCTCCTTTGGTTACTTTAGAAGCAAGTTCCAATGCAAGAATCAATCCTTCGTATTCTGCAACATTATTGGTAACTATTTTTCCTATAAACTTGCTTGACTTTGTCAAGATCTTACCTTCATCTCTAACAATTGCTCCAATCGCCCCTGGACCCGGATTTCCTCTTGCCCCTCCATCAGAATTAGTGTAAATCATTATTAGAAAAAACAAAACTCCTATAAAAACATTTATTTTTATTCTAAAATTACATAACCCCTTTGTTACTCTTTATCACATCAAATTTTGAATAAAATTTATAAATCAATTTTACATAGAAAATAAATGAGAGGCAAACACATATTCATTTTGATATTAGCTGTCTTTACAACGATAACATTTGTTAACGCAATTGACATCTCCGATTTTTCTTGCCAAAATATAGTTCAATACAAAGATCTGGCTATAGGACAAACATTGCCTGAAAAAGCCCCATTTACCGATGAGATAATCAATGTTTATCTTTCTGAAGAAATCTATGGAGATATAATCCTAGAAAATAAAACAATTTCTGATTTCTCTTGTACAGAAAGCGAAGAAGCAACATACAAAATTTATATCAAAAGCCTAAACACTGTGGAAGATTTCCTAAACTCTGAAGATGCTATTGAAACTTATAAACAAAAGTCAGACTCGGGAGAAATTAAAGTTAAAGGTGTGGGTTTTGGACACAAAATAAAGATAGCTTTTGTTAAATTATTCTTAAAGTTTGCTTAAGGATATAAATTCTTAAAAAGTCTTTTTTGCTAAACAATTTATGAGCAAAGTAAGTAGAATAAATAGGAAATTTGAAAGATTTCTAGGCTATAATTTTGCGAGTGAAAACAGATTTGATCATGTTGGAGCTTTACATGATGAAAAAGATTGGTCAAGAGAATTACAAAGAAGACAAAATAGAGAAAATTATTTCAACCAAGATTATCATGAAATTGTTCTGGATATTCAAGAACATAAAATAATCGCTCAAAGCGTTTACAATCATAGAAGTGGAAAAGATACAATGTATCATTTAGGGCAAGAGGAGAAAATAATCAAATTCCTCTGTAATCTAATTCGTTATTAACAACAGCAATTGTTTGCGAAGCAAAATACATTTTATCTCCAACAGAAACTTCTTTAACTAAATCTTCTTTTTTTAATCTCTTAATCTCTGCTTTTGGCAAACCTTCATGATCCCCAATAATAAAAACACAATCTTCGGGGATATTGACTTTACGCAAATCCTCACCTTTTTTATCTAAAATAAAAATTTCATTTCCTTCTGAAATCAGTTCTTCAACAACATGCATAAAACTTTTCTTCTCAATAAAACATTTCTCTAATACTTCGTTCTTTTCCCCTTCTTTGTATTTATATAAAATTTTTTGAATTATCTTGCCAACATCTTTTTTATTCAAACCCAAATCATCTGTAACCTGAATCTGGATATGTTTGGGAGGATCAGGCATACCATAAAATAAAAAATGAAAAATAACATCTTTTCTAAAACCATGGCTCAAAAAAACTCCCTGAATAAAACTATGGATTGCAATATCCATTCGCCCCGCTTTCATTAAACCTCCATCAGCATACTTGGACAAAGCTTTTCCTGAAGTAGCACCTGAGCTTGAAAAATAAATAAAATGTTTTGTCATACAATTTACAAGAAACTATCGATTAAAAATCTAACTAAATAAGTCCAAAGCTCAAAATTAAAAATAATATATAGGATAAAATTAACAAAATTCCCTCTATTCTAGGAATTCTCCATTTTGTTTTTATAAAAATTGCTAAAATTAATGTGGAGAAAATCAAAAATGGAATCATTAAATAAACCGTATGTTTTACAATATTAAGAGGTAGGATTATTGCGGAAACTCCCAAAATCAGAAGCGTATTTGTGATTGCAGAACCTATCGAATTCCCCACAGCGATTTCTCCAAAACCTCTTCTAGAAGAAGAGATAGCAACAAACATTTCAGGCATAGTTGTCCCAATCGAAATTATTATTCCAATAATTAAGGCATGAACTACAAAATAATCCGCGATAAATATTGCTTCTTTAATAAGGTATTCAGCTCCTACAAAAAGTAAAATTCCTCCAATAATTAAAACTAAAAAATCTTTCCAGGATGGTTTTTTCTTTCTTATCTTTTTTCTACTTCCATTCAATCCGAAAAAATTAAACTTGATCATGTGTTTAAAAAATTCTTTAAATCCATATTCTTTTTGTAACCTCATTTTTGAATCGATGATAAATATATTGTATCCCGCAAAAAATAAAATAAAAATTAATCCTTCAATTCTCGACAAATTTCCATCAAAAATGAAAACCGAGAATAAAATAATTATGAATATCAAAGTATAAATATCTCTTTTCAAAACTTCTTTTTCAAGATTTATCTTTCCTGAAATTAACGCGGCCATACCAATCACAACCGTCAAATTTGCAATATTCGCTCCAAGAATCGTTCCAATAACTAAATCCGTCTGACCTTTAAACGAAGCAATCACCGAAGAGAACAATTCGGGAAGAGATGTCCCAAGTGCAATCAATGTAAGTCCAATAATGAATTCCGAAACCCCTAATTTTCGTGCAATTTTTGATCCGGATTTTACAAATAAATTTGCACCTTCTACAACAAGAAATATTGAAATTAAAAATATCAACACCTCTATTATCATCCTTTAACAAAGAAAATTATTTTTATTAAACTTACTATTTTGGAATTTCCTGAAAAACAAACTCCGGTCTTGCAAAAATCTCCTTCCCTCTAACAACTTTATACATTCCAACAAATCTTTCCTCACAAAAAATTCCCAAAATAGAATCAACTTTCCATCCTTCGTCTTTTACAATGTCTTTTCTATAAACAGGTTTACCCGTATAAATTTGTTTCAGATTATCCGATTTTATTTTTGCAATAGGATAAACTTTTTTTATAGCTACTTGGGCTGGAATAATTATCTTCTCCAACAACTCCGAATTTCCTTTTTTATATTCATCAACTGCTTTCTCAAATTCATAAAGATTAACTGAAAAACTCTCATCAAAGATTCCTGCATCTGTTCTACGAAGTTCTAACATATGCGCTCCAATTCCAAGTTCTTTACCCAAATCATCAATTAATTTCCGAATATAAGTTCCTCCTTGGCATTTAACCTTAAATAAAAAATCTTTCTTGTCTTCTCCTTGTTCAAGTAATTTAAAACTGTAAATTGTTCGTGGTCTTAATTGTCTCTTGACTCTTGACTTAACAGGAGGCATTTGGATTATTTCTCCCAAAAATTTTTCATTTATCTTTTCTTGGATCTTCTCCAAAGAACTTTCTTCATGTACTCGCATAATTCCAACGTAACTTTTATCTTCGCCCAAGAAATATCCAGTCAATTTACATGCTCTATTTAATGCAATTGGTAAAACTCCTGTGACCTTTGGGTCAAGAGTTCCAAAATGGGACGTTTTCCTCAAACCTAATCTTTTACAAATAAATTCAGAAACACTAAATGATGTAGGTCCACTTGGCTTGTCTATATTTATTATCCCGAATTCAAGCAAATCATTAATTTTATTATTATTCATCATTTTCAAAGAAAACACTAATTTAAAAGATTAATTAATCGATGCAAAATATATGTTACATTATATATTTCCAACAAGCCATTTTTTCCGTTCCTTATCATCAAATTTCTCAATAGCATATCTTAAAGTCGTTCTGGGTAATCGAGAATAATTTCCTTTCAAGAAATTTCTTAAAATATCTACATCTTTTTTCCCAACCTCTCTCAACATCCATCCAACTGCTTTATGCATCAAATCATGTTCATCTTCCAATAGAATCTCCGATATCGCCAAAGCATCTTCATAGTCTTTCTCTCTAATAAACTTCCACGTTGAAACAATCGCAATTCGTCTTTCCCAGAGATTTTCTGAGTGAACTAAATCATAAAGAATTTTTCTATCCTTTTTGCCCAATAAAAAATCTCCCACAATGTATGCACAAGTTACATCTACTAAATCCCAATTGTTTATGTGCTTAGTATTATTTAGATAAAATCCAAAAATATTCTCTTTATCCCGTTCTGAAGAAGCCTTTTTGTATTTTTCTGTTAAAATTATCAAGCCCGTCATTCTATGCTCATGTATCTTGCTTTTTAGAAGTTCCTTGATTTTGTCTAAACTTAAATTTACATATCTCTTAGCAATCTCCCTTTGCTGAGGCATTGTCAATCCAATAAAAATATCTCCTTCACCATATTCCCCTTTTCCTGTTTTAAAATATCTCTGTGAATGTACAGCTCTTTCCTTATCCGAATTTTCTTCAAGTTCTCTAATTATTTCATTCAGCATTTTTAATCATCTCCATAAAAAATTTCTTAGTTTTATGTTCTCCATAATATCGATAATAACTGGGTTTTAAATTTATTTTCTCCATCAATCGAGATTTTATTATTACTTTATCTTTTCCCAGAACTTTCCAATCATTCAATAATTCTTTATCTATACCTTCCAAATTAATTTCCTTTTTTCCAGAAAATCCACGCCTAAACATTTCCTTTTTTATTAACTCAAATCTTTTTTTAAGGTACCTCAATTTATTCTTAAAAAATAAAATGTGTCCCTGCCCCAATTTATAGTTTTTAGGAATATCATTAAAATGCGTATGCGGATGTTTTCTAACATATCCAAAAAGCATAAGGATTTCATTATACTCCGCAATTAAATGCTGGTCAGCCAAAAATTTAGGATTTATTAGGTTTATTCTTACCATAACTTATTTATAGAATTATTTTATTTAATTCTTATGGTAACTTCTAAAATAGCAATAAAACAATTAACTAACCTCTCAAAACAAGGAAATGAAATGCGTCTTGCAGCCGAAGAATGGAAAAATAATTTTCAAACTTTAATAGCAATAATTCTCTCAGCCCGTACAAGAGACGAGGTGACAATCGAAGTTTGCAAAAACCTTTTCAAAGAATTTCCTACAGCAAAAAAACTTTCTCAAGTTAAATTATCCGAAATTGAGAGATTAATTCATTCTGTAAATTTTTACAGAAATAAATCAAAGAATATTTCTAATTGTGCAAAATCCCTTGTAGAAAATTACCAATCAGAAGTTCCAGAAGAAATCGACGAACTGATTAAACTTCCGGGAGTTGGCAGAAAAACCGCAAATGTATTTTTGACAGAAATTGGAAAACAGGGTCTTGGAATCGACACACATGTTTCATATTGTTCACAAAAACTTGGGTGGACAAAAAATAAAAAACCAGAAAAGATTGAAGAAGACTTAAAAAAATTATTTCCTAAAAAATACTGGAACAAGGTAAATTCCACCTTGGTAAGATTCGGAAAAACTCATTTATCAAAAAGAAAAAAAGATGAACTTCTGAATGAAGTTAAGAAGATAAAATAATTATTTCAAACTATCAAAACCCCTTTTTTCATTAAAAAATAAACGTTCATTATTTAAAAAAGTTTTTAATTAAGAGTTTTCTGATAATTAAAATGAAACTCTTAATAGAAAAAATAAACAAACTGAAAGATTCAAAGATAAAAGACATAATTGACTCTCGTATGCATGAATTTGAAGAGCTTGGAAAAAAATCTTCTAACGAACTTTTCAAAGAATTATGTTTTTGTTTTATGACTGCAAATTTCTCCGCCCACGGGGGAATTAAAATTCAAAATGCTATTGGAGATGGATTCTTAAATCTTTCAGAAGAAGAATTGGCTAAAAAACTTGCAGAACTTGGACACAGATTTCCGAATGCACGTTCAAAATATATTGTTCTTGCACAGCCACATAAAGATTCAATAAAAGAAACATTAAACAAATTTGAAACGGATTTTGAAAAAAGAACATGGGTTGTTGAAAACATAAAAGGTATCGGAATGAAAGAAGCCTCCCACTTCTTAAGAAATATAGGTTACAAAAATTTAGCAATAATTGATTTCCACATTGTGGATTTATTAGCAAAATATGATTTAATTGAAAAACCAAAAAATAAATCTTTAACTCCAAAAAAATATGTTGAAATTGAGAAAGTTCTTAAAAAATTTTCAGATAAAACAAATCTTTCTCAAGGAGAATTAGACTTGTATTTATGGTATGAAGAAACTGGAAAGATTTTGAAATAATTACTTATGCTGACTAGTTTGATTATACTCTTTTTTCTCAGCTAATTTCTTTTTCATTGGTTTACCTTTCGTAGTATGTTTTTCTTTCTTTGCTAAATCTTTTTCCATTTTTTCACTAGCTTCCTTTGACGATTCTTTAGCTTCTTTTTCTTCTATCTTATCATCTATTCCGTCTTTATTATCGTCCACTTTCTCTTCTTTTGTTTTGCCCTGAACCGCTCCCTTAACTTGCTCTTGCATTCTCTCTTTTAAACTCTTTTTACTTTCCATTTTAGCAAGAGCTTCTTTAGAGATCTTGTCTTCACGCAATTTCTTGAACTTCAACTTGTTTGGTAACTCAACCAGCTCTACATTAACAATCCCATCAGAATCTTTTGTTGCCTTCACTTTAATTTTATGGGGAGGGTTTCTTATTCCACGTGCCCAAAGATATTCATTAACATACACATCTAATTTGATTTTATTCAAATCTCTATCATAAATTTTCATATGTCTTGCTATAAATTCCTTAACCGATTTTATCGCCTTTGGCGTTTTCTTGTATCTTGCTGCAGGCCTCACTTTTTCTCTTAAGGGAATTACATATTCTTGTTCCATTTTCTCACTTTTAGTTTTCTTTTCTACCATTATTTTAAATCTCCAATTATTTCTTCTATTAATTTAGAATCTCTCATATAATCTGTTCCTTGAATTAGCACTTTTTCTTTTGGAATATTTCTGTCGTTTTTGAATTTCTCCACTGAGAGTGCAATATTATAATTTTCTTCTCTCTTTGCATATGCAATATAGTTATTAATTTCATTTCTTACAGTAGGTATTATCTGAGAAAAATCATATTTTCCATTTCCAAGAATTTTTTGAGCCTTCTCAAATACATCCTTGCCATTATTCTCTCTTTCTCTAACTAATTGTAAATTATATTTAAATTCCATTTATCCGTAATGTTTAGGTCTCGCCTTTCTTGGTTTAACCTTCAATTTAGTTCTTCTCCATGATCTCTTAACATGGGTAATAGCTGAAGGGTGAACTCTTTTTCCATTCCCAAACTTTTTCAAAACTGCCCAAACAGGAGCCCATTTAGTTTGCCTCCCTAATCGTGCTAACTTTTCTTTTCTTTGAGGATTTTTATGTACCATTTTATTTAAGTTCCTCCAAGAATTTCTTTCCCTTTTCAGTAAGAATTCTTCCAGGTCTTTTACTCCTCACGCCTTTGACCGGTTTCTGGATTTCTGTAAAACCAGCTTTATCAGATTGTTGTAAGATAACTCTTATAATCTTCCCTGAAGCCTTTCTAAATTCCTCCGGCTTAAAACCTCTATTTTTCTTAGAACCGTACTTTGTTCTCAATCTTTCAGTTCCAACAGAACCCTTCTTGTAAATATTTCTCAAAACAGAAGCAGCTCTCTTGAACCAGAAATCTTTATCCTCAATTGGTCTATCTTTTGCAGGACCTGACTTAACATAATCAACCCACTCTGGAGCTTCAAATTCTGGAACTTCCTTTAGCGCTTCAGCTAATTTTAAATTATACTCTTGCGCCTGTAGTTCATAAACTGAATTTGTCATTTTCTAAGCTTTCCTTTCGGAAATAGAATCGCTGTGCGATTAACTAATCTTTTCAGAAATTGTTGGTTTATAAAGTTTTTCTATTCTTTCTCAACCCTAGCCTTACGCCACTTTCTCAAAACAATTGTATATCCAATATCCCTTGCAGTATATTTTTCTCCAAGTTCTCTAAGAATTTTATTAGTAATTTCCACAAGCTCTTTTTTATCCCGACAACAACTTCTCAAAACAGAAATCCGCACATTATTACAATTTTTAAATTGATTTTTCAAACTTTCTATGAAATTATCTGTAACTCCATTCTTTCCTAATTGTATTTCTCTTATAACTGGCATTTTAATCTTTATTAAGAATCTCAGTCCTTCTTACTTTAATTAATTTGGGTTTTGAAATAATCTTCCAAGTTCCCGCTTTTGCGAGCAAAGGTTTCTTAATCTCTTTACCTGAAAATAAATGCAACTCCACATCTGATTTATTATCTCGCCAGTCTTGACTCTTCGCAGCACAAATAATCCCAGATTCCTGAATTTCTTTTTTTGTAGGGTTTAATTTTTCAACCACACAAAACGGACTTCCTGGTTTTACTGTATGCAAAATTATGTTTTCCTTGCCTTTGAATTCTTTCATAAGTTCATCATTGTTTTCAGCATTTCTCCCCAGAAAAATTCTCGTACCAGTAGATAAAATAAATTTCCTAAACTTTGTCATTGAAAAAACAATCAATCTATATTTTTAATAATTGTGTTTACAATCCAAAAACTATTTTCGTTTTTTATGTTTCTCTTTTATCCAATTATCAACAATTTTTAAACATCTTCTCTGATTCGGCCATGTCAATTTTTTATATGCTTCCTTAAACGAGAGCCACTCGCCCTTGTAATGTTCTTTTGAATCGACAAATATCTTTCCATCTAAAGGTTTCTTGACTTTGACAGAGAATAAATGGAAAGTTTGACCAATGACTCCCGGACGATCTTTCAATTCATGATCATAAATGTATCTCCCATTAATATCCCTAAATCTTTTTACTTTCAAAGCTTTCAGTCCTGTTTCCTCAAAAACCTCTCTCTTCACAGTTTTTCTCTTTAATTCAAATTTCTCAATCTTTCCCTTAGGAAATTCCCAACCTTTCCAGTGCTTTTTACGCTTCAGCAAAATATATTCAATCTCCTCATCACTTATTGCATATGCAACTGCAAAAACAGCTTTTCTATATTTCCCCCTTTTCCCATTCATTAGTCAAGAAACAAAAATCTGTTTTTAAATTTATTTAATAAAAAAGTTTATTTCTCTTCGACTTTCTCGCTTAAAATCTTTGTAAATATTAGAATTCCAAAAACTGAAATGATTGTGACAATCAACGCACTAATTAATTTACCTTGAATGGGACTTTGTTCTGCTACTTTATTTACCCATTCAGTTATAACATCTCTCCATACCAAAGCCATTAAAAATCCAAACGCTGCAACTATAGCCGTGCTCAATGCTTTTTTCATTTCTCTTCTAAAACTTTTTAGTTTTTCTTTGGCAATTTCTTTCTTAGACTTCTTTACTAATTTCTTTTTTGTTGACATCTAACTCCACTTCCCCAAAGCTTTTCTTAATTCTTCATGGGTCTTAGCGTATTCTTTCAAAGAAACACCATTCATTGTTGCATTAACAGCTTGTCTCATAGCCATAGCACCTTTTACTGTACCGTCGGGGTGACCGTGAATTCCCCCCCCTGCCTGAATCACAACATCTTTTCCCATAAATTCAATTATTTTATCTACAATCCCGGGGTGAACTCCGCCAGAAGCAACCGCAAAAACTGGTTTCAAGCCATACCAATTCTGAGACAAGTTTTCTCTCGTTTGTTTTGTTGCTTGTTGTTCCATTTCTTCTTCTATATGTAAAACTTCATCTTTTCCTCCAACCATCTTTCCGTAAGCAGTTCCAATATGTAATGTATCAACTCCCACCATTCTTGCAAATTGTGCGATTACTTCCATTTTCATTCCATGGTTAGGGGTTCTGTCAAACATTGCATGCCCTGCTCGATGTGCATGAATCGGGAGTTTTGTAATTTTTCTCGCATATTGTAAAGCACTCCAACCTAAAGTCAATATATCTAACATGATATAATTTCCTCCTTGTGCTTCAACAAACTTTATTCTTTTAACCATCTCGTCAGCAGGCGCCGTACAATTTGCCAGATAAACTTTTCTCTCGCCGGTTTCCTTTTCTGCTTTTTTACAGGCTTTCAAAGTTAAATTTATTCTCTTATAAAAATTATTAAATGACTGAGAAGTCAAATTCTCATCATCTTTTACAACATCACATCCTCCAATCCAGGAATCATAAGCAACTTTTGCATGTTCTTTTGGATTCAAACCAACTTTGGGTTTTACAATTGTCCCAACTAATGGTCTGTCATAAACTTTAAGATATTTTCTAATTCCCGGAATCCCGAACTGGGGACCTTTGTATTTTTTAATCATCTTTTCGGGGAATTTAACATCTTCCCAGAGAATTCCTATTACCGATTTCATTCCATAAATATTCCCTCCTATCGACGACAAAATATCTGGAACGCTAGATGCTTCAAATAAATCTAAAGGATAAGCAATTCTACAACGCAAATTTTTTCTATCAAGATAATAAACTTTTGGTGCAATTTTCTTTTGCATTTTTTTATCCACAGTAGAAATATCTGTCCAAGTTCCAACCGAACTCTCACCTGCAGTAATTGAACAAACTTCTTTAAAATCATAACCTCTCGCAGGAGTTATCTTAAACTGGCAAACTATATCCGTTTTTTTATTTTTATATTTTGTATCATTAATTCTTGCGTAATGTACTCTTGTCACTTTTTCACCTCAATTAACGCATGAAACTATTTTCCTTTTTATACTTTTTCATTATTTGAAATCGTCCACAAAAAATTCATATCCTCCAATCAAAGCGATAGTCGATAAGAAGTACCAGATTATTACATCATCTATTGGAAAGATATTTCCAAAAAGATTTACTGGAAGTAAATATTCTCCTGGCCACCACCAGTTTCCATTTGATAATGCAACAACCTCATACATAAAGAAAACTACTGCGAAAAAAATCACAGGTAAGACAGTTTTATTCAATAACTTTAAATTTAAAGAAAAAATTATTATCGAAGGAACTATCAAGATTACAATTGCAATTACAAAATAATTCATTACAATCAATTTTGAATTATAAAAATACAAACTAAAAATTAAAATAGAAAAAATAGCAAATATTGCTACAAGATATTTGAATTTCATTGAAATATCTTTTGTTAAGTCTCTATCTACAAAATATTCATAAAATGAGAGAACCCAAAAGAAATTTAGAAAAGCGAATAAGATATTTTCAAGAGGTAGAATTCCAAACAACCTTGGCAAAACTGACTGGACATCCCAGGAATTCGCAAGTCTACTAGAAAGTTCAACAGCAAATGCAAATAAAATTGTTGTTATCAAAGAAAAGATTAAAATTTTATTTCTCGATTTTTCTAGCCATATAAAATTTATAATCGAGGGAGGGACAAGAACAATCATTATTGAAAGAAGATAGTTTGGTTTCAAAAAATAAATAAAAATACATGAAATAAGAACATAACAAAAAAGGAGAATTAATTTATTTAGTTTATGTTGAGGTAAACTTAGAATCCTTCTTTTCATATGCAATTAAGATTTATCTATTTTATAAAACTAATTTTTCTTAATTTCCCAACCATCTTTTGTGTCGAGAACTTCAAAACCATTTTTTATTATTTCGTCACGTAATCTATCCGCGGTTTCAAAATCTTTTTTCTTCCGTGCTTTTTCTCTTTCTTTAGCAAGTTTTTTAATTTCAAAAGGAACTTCAATTTTTTCAAATTTCAACAAATCTAAACCAAAGACTTCATCCATTTTTTTAATTGTTCTTATTTTACCTTCAGCTCTTTCATCACGAATTAATTTCCACAAAACTTGCAAAGCATTTGGCATGTCCAAATCATTGTTTATAGCAGACTCAAATTCTTCTAAATAATTTTTATTCACTTTCCTATCGTCCTTAATTTCGGATAAAATATTTTTTAATCTTTCATAAGAATTTTTTGCAGATTCTAAATTTTTATTAGAAAAAATTAATTGTTTTCTATAATGTGTCGTCAAACAAAAATATCTGAAAGACAGAGGTTCAAAGCCCTTTTTTTCTAATTCCGAAAGTGTAAGGATTTTTCCTGAAGATTTTGACATCTTGGCATCTTTAAATGTCAAAAATTCACCATGCATCCAAAAATTAACCCAAGGTTTTTTTTCAAATGCGCATTCTGATTGAGCAATCTCGTTTGTATGATGAATCGGAACATGGTCTATGCCTCCTGTATGGATGTCAAACTGTTCTCCCAAATATTTTGAACTCATTGCAGAACATTCTATATGCCAACCCGGAAAACCTACACCCCAAGGACTTTTCCATTCTTGCATCCTTTTATCTTCAGGTTTTGAAAATTTCCAAAGTGCAAAATCTGTCTTATTTTTTTTCTCACCAAGATTAACTCGTTTTCCAGCCTGCAATCCTTTAATATTCAAATTCGCAAATTTCCCATAATCTTTAAATTTTGAAGTATCAAAATAAATTCCATCAGAAGTTGAATAAGTATAACCTTTTTTTTCTAAAATTTTAATCAAATCAATTTGTTCTTGGATATGTCCAGTTGCTTTGCACCAAATATCTGGTTCAATAACATTTAATTTTCTCAAATCTTTTTCAAAAATTGAAAAATAATAATTTGCAATTTCCTTTGCGCTTTTTTTCTCTTTCCTCGCGGACTTCTCCATCTTATCCTCTCCCGAATCCGCATCACTTGTTAAATGTCCTACATCAGTAATATTAATTACATGTTTTACTTTGTAATCATTATACTCCAAAACCCTCTTCAAAATATCTGAGAAAATATATGTCCTCAAATTTCCTATATGTTGATACCAATAAACCGTTGGACCACATGAATACATTCCAACTTTTGCATCCTTAATTGGAATAAATATTTCTTTTTTCCTAATTCGAGTGTTATATAATCTTAAAGTCATAAATGATTTAAGAAAACTTCTTTTAAAATTCTTACTGATTATTTTGATAAAATCTCAACATCAATTTTTATTGTATTAACGTATTGTTCTCCATCTTTTTCAACATTAAGATTATATCTTATCTGGCAAGGAGGGGCGTTATCTGGGATGTCAAACCTCACATAAACTGGGTCATCCATTAAAGTCCCTGGTAATAGATTGATTCCACTTCCTACTCTTCCAAGAGATATCAACTCGTTTGCAGCACTGGCAGTCATACAGTCAAATTCCCCTTCTGCAGCTTCAACAGTATAAGAAAATGTTCCTGAATTTACCTCATTATTTCTTATCGACAAACCAAATCCTGCACTTTTACCCTTTTCTAACTCTATATAACTTGAAGGATAGATTATGACTTTCTTTTGATCATCTTCTGAAAATAATTTACTAATCTGATCTTTTACCTTTTTATCTACTTGGTCAATATTATCTTTAGAGCTACTAAAAATTGTTCTTACCATAACCAAACCTAAAACCAAAACTGCCATTAATAAAACTATTGTAACAATTGTCCCGACGGACATTTCCATTGCACCCTTCTTTTTTAGATCCATCTTACGCAACAAAATTTCCAAGATTTAATCCCTTAATCGCAATAACCATTGAAATTACCAATATGATTAGTCCGATAACAACCGCAACTAAATTAAGAGTTCTAGCTTTTTTAGAAATTGAATTATTATCTTTACCAATTCTTACTAGACCAATTATTCCAAGAACTAACCCTGAAACAGGGGCAAATACAGATAAAACTAAAGCTATAATTCCTATGATATAATTAGAATAAATTCTTATCTCCTCTTTCTTTTCCATGTCAAATTAAATATCTTTTATTTTATAAATGTTTTGAAAAAAGTGGGGCTCCCGGGAATCGAACCCGGCCACCATGATCTTCAGTCATGTGCTCTCCCACTGAGCTAGAGCCCCCTATTAAACATATAGAAATAATCTTTTTTTAAAGTTATTGAATCAGAGATAAATAAAAATTTGTAAGTCAGGAATAGGCCAGATTCTGTCTTTCCTTGTTTCTCCAAAGAGACAAACGGAAAGTGTTAACATTTCACTATGCAGCCATGCATTAATGCTTCGCCTTGCACCGGTCGGGATGCTCGTTCCACTCGCAATTTAATGCGCTCGTCTCTATACCAGAGCCACGCCTCGCGACGCCTGAGATTTCCTCAGCAACTTTTTCTCAACAAACGAATTTGTCAGGGGTGTCCGGACCTTCCACAGAACTTAGAAATCATATTAGGACTTCTTGATAATTTAACATCAAAGTTCCGAAGTTAACTACCCGACTTACAAAATATTCACAACTTTAGATTATTTAAGTTTTTTTGTTGTAATGTCATGGCTATAAAAAAGAAGTCAACTTAGCAGCAGATAGTTGTAATGAAAAACTTCCAAAAAGTTTAGTAGATAAATTTCTAATAAAAAAGATTGAATAACTCCAAATCAAAAATCCTTTAAACTACATTAACTTAATTTTTTGATGAAAGAGGCGTATCAAATTTCCATAAAAGATTCATTTAAACAACTTAATTCTTCAGAAAATGGTCTGTCAAATTCTCAAGCCGAAAAGATTCTTGAAGAAAATGGAAAAAATATTATAACAAAAAAACACTCTCTAAAACCTCTAAAAATATTATTTGAACAATTCAATTCTTTTTTAATTTATATTTTAATTATTGCTGCAGTAATTTCTTTTTTAATAAATCATTTAGTTGATGGTGTTGTTATTTCGGCGATTGTTTTACTAAACGCAGGCATTGGTTTTTTCCAACAATACAAAGCAGAAAAATCAATTAATCAGCTTAAGAAATTAATTGTCTCAAAATCAAAAGTAATTCGAGACGGAAAACTTATAGAAATTCCCTCGGAAAACTTAGTTCCGGGAGATATTCTTATTCTAAACTCAGGGGATAAAATAAATGCAGATGCACGTATAATTGAATCAGAAAATCTCAAGATAAATGAAGCAATTCTAACTGGAGAAAGTTTTCCAGTAGAGAAATCTAATGAAATTAT
>CAYVIQ010000003.1:12844-20223 GCA_964451595.1 Candidatus Woesearchaeota archaeon | reverse complement strand
AAAAGAAGAATTCATAAATATAAAAGGTGTTGGCGAAGCTAAACTAGATTTCTTTGGAGAAGAATTTCTTAACATATTAAAAAATATTGATTAGATAATTTTTTAATCTAAAACATCTTTTAAAAAATATGAAAAAGGGGTTTGATACAAGAAAATATTTGCAAATTCAAAAACATGAAGTTCTAAACAGGATAAAAACATTTGATAGACTTTATCTTGAAATTGGAGGTCATTTGACTTACGACGGACATGCGTCAAGAGTTCTTCCAGGATACAATCCCAAAACAAAATTAAAACTTCTAAAAGAATTATCTAACCTTGAAAACCTAGAAATAATTTATTGCATAAATGCAAATGATATAGAGAGCAAAAAACTACTTGGAGATTTTAAATTAAATTACACAAAACAAACTCTAAGAGATCTAAAGAAAATTCAAAAATCCGGATTAAAAGTAAAACATCTTGTCATAACACGTTATCAAAATTATCAGTATAAAATCATTGAAGCCTTCAAAAAAATAATTAGTAAAAAGGTAGAAAATATCTATTTACATAGAGACATTCCAAATTATTTAAAAAGTCCCGACTATGCAATCAGAGGCTACTCAAAAAATCCTTATATAAAAATAAAATCCAAATTAATAATTATAACTGGTGCTGCGGGAGGTTCTGGAAAAATGGCCACCGCAATGAGTCAAATTTACCTTGATAAAAAGAAAAAAATAAATGCTGGTTTTGCAAAATTCGAGACATTTCCAGTATGGAATCTTCCATTAAACCATCCAATAAACTTAGCGTATGAAGCTGCAACAGCAGACTTGCAAGACAAAAATATGATTGATCCATATCATTTAAAATTCTATAAAAAGAAGGCGGTAAACTATAATCGCGACATAAAAAATTTTTCAATATTAATGAAAATAGCAAATAAAATAACAAAATCAAAATCTGCGTTTGGTTATCACTCACCAACGGACATGGGTGTTGGAAATACCAAAGCTGGAATCATCAACGAGAAAATCTGCAAGGAAGCTGCATTAAAAGAAATTAAAAGAAGAACTGAAATTTACAAAAAAGAATTCAAGGCAGAAAGAATCTCCAAAAAAACGGTTGAAAGGATGAAAGAAATCACTAATAAAATTTAATTATAGAAAAATACAAATCCTAAGGAATTTTATTAAAAAGTTTTAACTCTAAAAAAATAAAGAAACTAATATTCCCGACATAAGAATAACTCCAAAAATCCACAGAATCATTCTTGCAAGTTTCTTCTCACCCATAAATCTTACAATTCCTGCCTTAACAATTGTATTTGTTGCAGCTGCAAGAGTTATAGAGAGAATCGCAACTTTAGAACTTATGATTCCCGAAAGTGCCATTGAAGAGATTGTCAAAGTAATGGCATCGACATCTGCGAGTCCAGAGAAAATGCTGACAAAATAAATCCCTACATCTCCAAATAAAATGTGAACAGATTTAGATAAAACGAGCACAACAAGAAAAAACAAACCAAATTTCAATGCAGTATTAAATTCAAAAGGATTCTTAAAAACAACTTTCTGTTTGTTTCCATTTTTCTTTTTCCTCACAAATAAAAAAGTTGAAATACCAAACCCCACAAGCGTCATAAGTCCAAGAGGGATAATTAATCTTCCAACTAGGCTCCTATTTACAACAAGAACTTCTAAAAGAATTCGGAGAAACATCATTGCAGAGGCAAGAACAATAGCAAGAGCAAAGCCATTTATGTTTTTTTGTTTCTTACTCTTTTTAGACATCGAAACAGTAACAGCCGTGCTGGAAACAAGTCCTCCCAAGAAACCTGTAAGACCAAGGCCTTTCTTTTCTCCAACAATTTTTACAAGGAAATAACCTAAAAAACTAATCCCAGAAATAAAAACTACCATGAGCCAAATATTAAATGGATTAAACACATTCAATTCCTGAAAAAATAAATAAGCTTTGTTACCTTGTATAAATAAATTATTAATGAAAGAAATATCTAATAAAGTATAATTTTTATTTGGGAGTAAAGGTAAAATCACGAGGCTTATCAAAGCCATTTTCACAGTTGCAAATAATTCACTCATCTCCACCCGTTCTGCGAAAGAATGAATTTTTGTTTTGAATGCTAAAAGTGAAGCAACAATAACTGCAGCTATAATTGATATAAGCCTCATAGAAGAATTATAACCCGAAGCCACAATACAAGACAAAATAAAAACAATTAGTGCCGCAATTTGAGAGGTCGTAGAATAACGTTTAGTTCTCATACCAATTATGTAATATGAAAAAGCCATAATCAAAATAAAACCAATAAAACCAATAAAAAGCAAAACAAATGAATTAAGAACATTTATAGAAAAATAAGTGAGTAAAAATCCAAAAAGCGCTATAAGAATAAAATTCCTCACACCCCCAAAATCCTGAACTCCTTCTTTCTGATGGACAATTTCACGCTCAAGACCAACGATCGCACCCATTGATAGTGCAATAAAAAAATTAATCACCACCCCACTTTCCATAAATTACAAAAAACAAAATACTTTTTATAGTTTCCTAAACTTAAATCAAAATGGTATTAATTATCTCTACATGTAAAGAGGAAATACACGAATCGGAATTTGTAAAACCCGTTGAAAAAGTCTTAAAGAAAAGCAATATAAAATATTCAACAAAGCACTATTCAAAATTAACTCCAAAAGAAATCTCTTCTTCAAAAAAAATAATAATCTGTGGGACTTCCTTGCAAGATAATCAATTTCTCAAAGATATAAAAAAATTCAACTTGGTTAAAAATTATAACAAACCTATTTTAGGGATCTGTGCAGGGATGCAAATTATCTCATTAATTTTTGGAAGCAAATTAAAACCAAAAACAGAAATAGGATACTATTTTGAATTTTTTAAAAATTCTTTTTTATCTTTAGAAAGAGAACATGAGGTTTATCACTTACACAATAATTATACAAACCTTCCAAAGGATTTTGTTAAATTTACAAATTCAAAGATACCTCAAGCAATAAAACATAAAACAAAAGACATCTACGGAGTTTTATTTCACCCCGAAGTCCGAAATCAGAAATTGATAGAAAACTTCATTAATTCATAGAACCAAAACCTTTCTGAGTATAATAAACTTCTAAACAAATTCCTCTCTTCCATATTTCTTCCAAAGTATCTTCAAGAAACTTTTTTTGTTTGGTTTTCTCATTACAAATTTTTCTAAGAACTCTATTAATTCTTCTATTTTGGTCTGAAATTTTAAAGAGAAGATTATTCTTCTTTAAAGAACGAACCTTTCTATACCGTTTATCCAAATCCTCAAGACGACATCCTATTTTTTCTTGCTTAGCAATCAAAATAGGATTATCAAACTGGCTAAAATAATTTCTATACTGTTTCCTCAAAGATTCGTAAATGTTATCAAGAGATTCACTCTCACTCTCAATTTTATTTTTCAAACTCTTTCTTTCAAGAAATAATCGGGGATTCCCAATATAATTGAAAAACATATTCGGATTCTTAAACACATCCAATTCTTCTTTTTTCTCGTAGAGCTCAAGCTTCCTATTCTGGATATTATCCAATTCTTCCTTCAAATTTTTCTTATAATCTTTGTTCATTTTATATTAAATTTTACAGAAGGATTCTCAATAAAAACTAGTTTTTAAATTTTACCTACAATTTTTTAGAATAAAATGCTCGAACAAGAATATTTGTTTTATTTTTCAATTCTTCAAGAGTTTTCAAAACCTCTTTTTCAAGTTTCTTAAAATCTTTTCTACTTCTAGAAAAGATTGAATATCTCTTTCCATCTTTAGTCAAACAATCTTCCAATCTGGAAATTTCATTAACTAATTTATTATTTTCCATTAGAACTTCATAATCATTCATTTTCAAAGCTCTTTCTTGGTATATATTCAAATTCATTTTCTTTGCACAATTAAGTTTTTCTTAGAAATTTTCTCTAGAGTAACCATTTTTTCTTTTCCAGTTTTCATATCTTTAATTTTAACCTTCTTTTGTTTAACTTCTTTAGCTCCAACAAAAATAACCTGATTATAATCATAAGAATTTGCATACTCCAATGCTTTTGAAGGTTTTCCGTAAAATATTGAGACTCTATTATCTAAATCTCGCAATTTACTTGCAATTTTTATCGCCTGTTTATCTTCGTCCAAGGAAACAACCAAAACCCTGTTCCAACTTCCCTTAATTTCCGACAAGCTCGAAACTCTATCCAAACCAAAACTAATCCCTACACATTGAACACCATTAAATTCATAACTACCTCCAGCAGTAATTGTTTCTTTCATCTTTTTAGTTTTAATTTCAAAAACTGTACCGTTATAATAGCTCAAACCTCGTGCCAAAAACGGTCGAAACTCTGCCTTAACACCATAATTTTTAAGAAAAGTCTCTAGTTCATTTATCTCTGAATAAGAATTATATTTTTCAAAAAAATCTTTTTTATTCTTAAGAATATCTAATATTCTTTCCGCATTAAATTCTTTCAAATTTCTTTTAATTTCTTTTTCAGATAATTTATCCAATTTATCAATCTCCTTAATAATTTCTTTCTTATTCTTTGTAATTCCTTCTTTCTCCAAAATCTCATTCAATAATCTTCTATTATTAAAATAAATCTCAAAATCTATCCCAAGTTTCTTTAGAACTTCTGAAGCAAGACTCAAAATTTCTGCTTCGTCCTTGATATTCGAACCAACAATATCTACATCCGCTTGAACAAATTGCCTAAATCTATTTGCCGAAACAGGTTCATCTCTAAAAACCTCGCCAATCTGATACCTCTTAAAGGGCAACTTTCTATTATTCATTAATCTCTTCAATTGAAATGTAAATTCATAACGCAAAGCAAGTTTTCTATTCCCTTTATCATTCAAACTAAAAATATCTGAAATTGCTTCATCATTTTCCTGAGATTTATCGCCTCGCACAAACTCTTCATATTCAATAATCGGACTTTCAACTGGATCAAAACCATATTTCTCGAAAGTATCCACTAGAATTCTTCTTATCTCTGTACGTTTTTGTGCATCTTCTCCAACGTAATCATTGAATCCTTTCACTGTTTCGGTCTTCATTTCCTTACAAACAAAAAACAATATAAATAACTTTCCAATCATTAAAATATGGGAAAACAAAAAATAAAGAAAGAAATGAAGATAAGCCAAATTATTGAGAATTATCCCGATTTAATTCCTTTGTTAATGGGCTACGGACTTCATTGTGTAGGATGTTCATTTTCAAGACAGGATACATTAGAATCAGGCTCAAAACTCCACGGAATGTCTGACGAGGATATTGATATGATGGTTAATGATTGCAATGAACTTTTGGAAGAATTGAGAGAAGATTAATCAAAAACCTTAAAACCTCTTTCTCATTAACATTTATATGAAAAACAATTCATCTAAGATAAATGAAGAATTAGTAAGAACAATCTCGGAAGATAAAAATGAACCAGACTGGATGCTAAAGAAAAGACTTATGTCCTTAGAAATCTTCAATAAAAAACCAGTTCCAAATTGGGGTCCAAACTTATCAGATTTAAACCTAGAAGAAATAAATTATTTTACAAAAGCAAATGCAAAGAAAAATTCTCGCTCGTGGGAAGATGTTCCTAAAGAAATTCGTGAAACTTACGAAAAACTAGGGATACCAAAAGCTGAAAAAAATGCACTTGCAGGCGTAGGAGCACAATACGAATCAGAAGTAATTTACCACAACTTAAAAAAAGATTTAGAAAAACAAGGAGTAATTTTCTTGGATATGGATATCGCTATTCAAAAACATCCTAAACTTGTAAAAAGATATTTCATGAATTCTTGCGTAAGTCCAGCACTACATAAATTCTCAGCACTTCATGGAGCAGTGTGGTCTGGAGGAACTTTCATTTATGTCCCAAAAAATATAAAAGTTGAATTACCGCTACAAGCATACTTCAGAATGAACGCAGCAAAAGGCGGACAATTCGAACATACATTAATAATTGCAGACGAAAATTCAGAAATTCATTATATAGAAGGATGCTCTGCACCACAATATGACACCAACTCTCTTCATGCAGGATGCGTTGAAATCCATATTCTAAAAAATGCAAAAGTTCGTTATTCTAGTATAGAAAACTGGAGCAAAAACACTTACAATCTAAACACAAAACGTGCTATAGTCTCTGAAGGAGGAACAATAGAATGGGTGAATGGAAATCTTGGAAGCAAAGTAACAATGCTATATCCTTGTTCAATTCTAAAAGGTAAAAATTCTCGTTCAGAATATTTAGGCTTAGCATACGCAAGTCAAAACCAATATCAAGATACTGGTTGCAAAGTTTATCATCTCGGTCAAAATACTTCTTCAATAGTTATCAGCAAAGGAATAAGTAAAAATTCTGGAATAAGCTCTTACAGAGGCTTAGTTCAGATTTCTAAAGATGCAAAAAACTCAAAATCAAACGTGCGTTGTGATGGGCTAATGTTAGACAATAACAGCAAAGCCTTAACCTTGCCTAGCATGGATGTCCACGAAAACGACATTGAAGTAGCACACGAAGCCGTTGTAGGAAAAGTTGGAGAAGATCAACTATTTTATCTAATGTCGCGAGGACTTTCAGAAGAAGAAGCAACGAAAATGATTGTCTCAGGATTCATAGAACCTGTACTAAAACAACTTCCACTTGAATACGCAGCCGAATTAAACAAATTAATTGAGTTAGAAATTGAAAACTCAGTTTGTTAAAATGACTTCAAAAACAATGTACAAAAGACACATAATGGAACTCTATTCAGAGAAACCCCATTTCGGAAGAATAAAAAATCCAACACATTCAGCAAAACAAAATAATCCAATTTGCAATGATGAACTAACTATTGAACTCTCAATAGATAAAAAAACAAACAAAATTACTGATGCAAAATTCTCTGGAAAAAATTGTTTCATTACAACTATCTCTGCTGAAGCATTATTACAAAACATCATTGGAAAAAGTCTAAATGAGGCACAAAAAATTACTCAAAAAGATTTAGATAAATTTTTAGGAATAGACATAATTCCTACAAGAATTAGATGTGAAATGATGGCTTTGGAAGCATTAAAAAAAATAAAATGATCGAAATAAAAAACCTAACAATTGAAATTCAACCTGAGAACAAAACAATAATCAAAAATCTAAATTTAAAGATTCCTCTTGGAAAAACTTACGCTCTAATGGGACCGAACGGTTCAGGAAAATCAACACTTGCAAATGTTCTTATGGGAAATTCAAAATACAAAATAACTTCAGGAAAAATAATGTTGAATGGAGAGGATATTACAAATCTCTCGCCTAATGAGAAATCAAAAATCGGATTTTTTAT
>CAYVIQ010000003.1:0-12834 GCA_964451595.1 Candidatus Woesearchaeota archaeon | reverse complement strand
TAAAATTCCAAAAACTGTTAAAAGAAAAATGTGAAATTCTCAATCTTCCAGAATATTTCCCAGAAAGATATCTAAACAAAGGATTCTCTGGAGGAGAGAAGAAGAAATCAGAAATATTGCAACTTTTAGTTCTAAACCCGAAAATAGCAATTCTTGATGAAACTGATTCTGGATTGGATATCGACGCATTAAGGACAATTTCAAAAGCAATAAAAGAATTCTCTAAACAAAAAGATAAAACATTAATAATCATCAGCCATTACAAAAGAATTTTTAATTATATAAACCCAAATGAAGTATTAATACTATCAAAAGGGAAAATAATTCATCAAGGAAACTCAAAAATAATTGATGAGTTAGAAGAACATGGATATTCAATCTTAAAAAATGATAAATAAAATCCAGTCAAAAATTCTTGAAATAAAATCTCTAACAAAAGATATAAAACAAATTTCGCTTAAGATCCCAAAAAACTTTACTTTCAAATCTGGACAATATATACTCTTAGAACTACCTGTTAAAGATAGCATTCAACGTAGAGCTTATTCAATTGCTTCTGCACCAAATAAAAAAGAAAAAATAGAACTCTGCATAAAAATATCTAAAGAAAGTTTATTTTTATCGGAATTAAATAAACTCAAAAAATACAAAGAAATATCATTTATTGGACCTGCAGGGAAATTTAAATTAAATGAAAAATCAAAGAAAGATTTAGTTTTTATTTCAGTGGGAACAGGAATCGCTCCAATAAAAAGTATGATAGAAGATGAGTTAAAAAATAAGAATTCAGACAAAAAAATAAATATCATCCACGGCTACCGTCATAAAGAAGATATCTTATATAAAAATTTCTTTACAAAATTAGAAAAAAAGTTCCCGAATTTTGAACAAAACATTGTTTTAAGTAAGCCAAGAAAAAGATATCATCTAAAAGGTCATGTCCAGGATTTTTTAAAAGATTTAATTAAAAATCCAAAACAAAAGAATTATTATCTTTGTGGGATGAAGGATATGATCTCAGAAGTCTCGGAAACACTAAAAAAATTAGGCGTAAAAGAAAACCAAATCAATTTTGAAAAATATAATTAAAAATAAAAAATAAATCTACAATCCTATTGCTGTAGATAAAGCATTCCACGAAGCTGAAACTTGTTGGCCATTCACAAAAAATGAAGGAGTTCCACTTACAATGGTGCTTGCTGCACTTGCAATCTTTTTGGCATCTACAAGAGTATCATCTTTTTCCAAACAATTATTAAACTCATTTGTATCAAGACTATTAATACCTTGAGCTATCTTTTTTAGATTCTCTTTAGAAAACTTACCATTATTTTCTTTTCCATCATGGACTGAAAAAATTGCGTCATGCATTTCCCAAAACAAACCTTGTTCATTTGCACACAATGCTGCTTGAGTTGCATAAACTGATTCTTCTCCAAGGAAACTCATAGAAACATAAACAAACCTTATTTTTCCTTCAGAAGCTAATTCCTGAACCTTCTGAGCAGAACTAATCAAGTCTGGATACTGAGCAACATATTGTGAAGCAAATTCGGGCAATCCCGACGCTAAAGCACAATAAGGACATTGAAAATCCGAAAATTCTACAACGACAATATCTGCATCTTCAGGTCCCAATGAGGGGTACAAAGAATTATCCGAAAGAAAACCCTTAAGATCAATTACGTCCACATCTGAACTAACATTACCAGTAGTTTTTGTAACATTTGAAAAGATTAAAACAATAGCAAGAGCAACAACAAGTAAAAAAGTCGCAGCTTTCCACAAGTTATTTTTCTTAATTCTTATCTCGTCTGACATCTTTAACCTCCATTCAATAATATATAAAGAAAACTATGTTTTCATATATGAAATATAATTCATACATTTAAAAAGGTTATGAAGCAACTTTTACTTTAGGCTCTAGAACTAAGAATGAAATTCAAAAAGAATTAGAGAATTTAGAAGATTAAACAATTCCCATATTTAAGAGATCATCCCAACTTTTTTCACCAAGAGCAACCAAAGCTTCCTTGAATGTAACAATCGGTTTTCTATACTTTGCAAAATCATCTATAGCAATTCTCGGACAAGCTAACTCAATAAAACAATCAACATAATAAAAATTCATAAGCTTGTCAGGATTTAACTCATTCATCGTAATCAAAATAACATTCTTTCCCTTATCTTTCAGTTTCTTAATTATCAAATTTGAAACCCCAAATTTTTGACCAATTTTACTTTCAATTATAACCCCAACATTTTTTGCATCTTTTAATTTCTCTATTGAAACCAACCTTTGCTTTAGAATTTTATTTCTAACACCCTCCATATTTGTAATCTTGTCATTGTAAACATCAATTAAAAAAACAGGTTTATTAACAGACATTGCAGCACCCATAGAATGAAAATTATTTCCTAAAATTACAAAACAATCAACTTTATCCTCAATCGCTTTCAAACCAGAATACTGACAACCAACAATATGACCTTCATAAGCAACATTCCCTTTTTTCTCTGTAAGAATAATTTCTTTTCCATTATCCTCGTAAAATTTAATCACATTTTCAATATCATGCCTGTGCTGAATAGAATAACTCAAACCAATTTTTTTATAATCTTTTAATTCAACCAAAGATTTCTCAAGCCAAGGTTTCAAATCGAGTTCATCACGAACTTCAACATAAAGAATGTCTGGACTTCCTTCAGGAGCTTTTATGAATTCGGCATGACCAAAGTGAACAATCAAGTCTGCTTTAACTGCAAGAGCTTCCTCAACGCCAATAGAACACGCGCCCCAACAAGTCTCACCAGAAAAGACAACTTCAATTCCCAAGTCTTCAAATATTTTCAAAATATCAAAAGCATTTTGCTTCACACCCTCTGGTAACTGAACCAAAACTTTCTTCGGCTTCAACTCCTTCAATTTTTCAATAAGATAATCTGTTTCAAAATTAAATGTCATAATATTTCAAGAAATTAGAGGTTTTTAGGGTTTTTGGGTTGTTTCATCTTCTCCCTTAAATTTAGACTCAATTTTTTCTATCAAACTTTTTAGCTTTAGAAAGTTTGTTTTCATATTAGTAGGATCAAAATCTTCAGATATTTTTGTCTTAAATCCTTCTAAAAATTTATCTATATTTTCATCAGATTTATTTATCTGTAAATTATTCTATATTTAATTTTAAAGTAAAATCTTCTATTTTTATATATTTATATAAACAGATAAAACTCCAAAAAAAACCCTTAATAAAACTAGCTATCTAAGAAAGATTGCTTTCTTCCCTCGATAATCATTCAAATTATAAAGCTCTCTTTTTTCATCCAAAAGACAATTTGAAGAAAAACATCTTTCATTTCTCCCCTGAAAGACTTCCCCTTGAATAACTTCGTACACCTTATCTTCTATTTTGACTTCAGAACCATAAGGAACCCAGACAACATTCTTTGTTTTAGGGTTTGAGAAAACAATTGTTAAATCCGTATCGCAAATACCAGTAACCACATTAGCAAAACCCACATGCAAAACCTGTCCTTTATCAACCTTTTTTTCTATACAATGTCTATATTCATACTGCCTCATAAAATAAACAAAATATTATTCTTTTTAAAAATTATTATACTCAAATCTTACCAACCAAATCCAAACCGGGTCTTAAACTTTTCTCCCCAGGATGCCAATTAGCAGGACAAGCTTCTCCACCGTGTTCTCTAACAAATTGTGCAGCTTGAATCTTTCTTATTAATTCTCCAGCACTTCTACCAATAGAATTATCATGAATTTCATAAGCTTTCAAAATTCCATCAGGGTCAATTATAAAAGTTCCTCTTAAAGCTAAACCTTCTTCATCAATATAAACTTCATATTGTTTAGAAATATTCCCTGTTGGATCAGCCAGCATAGGAAAATCAATTTTCTTTATAGTATCAGAAGTATCATGCCATGCCTTATGAACAAATTCTGTATCAGTCGAAACACTCAAAACTTCAACATTAAGATTTTTCAACTCTTCATATCTGTCTGTTAATTCTCCCAACTCTGTCGGACAAACAAAAGTAAAATCAGCAGGATAAAAAAACAACACAACCCATTTACCTTTGTAATCATCTAAATTAATTGTCTTTATTCTATTTTCAACAAAAGCTTTCGTAGAAAATTCAGGAGCCTTGTCATTTATTTTTATCATGATATGAAAATAATTTCATAGGTTTATAAAATTTTTGGAGAAATGATTCAATCTTCCAAACTTATCCTAACTTCACCTTTCTTAATCTTACACTGACAAGCAAGTCTATGTTTTTTATCTCTCTCAAGAATTTCTTCTTCCATAGTTAAATCAGATAGATTATTCTCCCCATAATTAACATTAATCATACAAGTTCCACAAAGCCCATTCTGACAACCAAAAGGAACTCCAAGTTTTCCACAAGCTTCTTTTATACTTTCTCCATCAGAAACTTCAATTTCTTGTCCTGTTTTTGTATTAATTATTCTTGCCATTTTTTGACTATCAAGTTTGCATTTAAATTATTTACATGACCACTTTAAAGATTTGTAATATCATTCTCAACATTCAATTTTCTCCTTACTCAAATATTCATAAGCAGAATAAGCCGCGGTACAAGCATCAGCAACTCCAGTAATAAGTTGTTTGAAAGGTTTATCTGTAACATCTCCTGCAGCAAAAATTCCTAGAACACTTGTCTCAGAAGTTTTATGATTGATTTTTATTTCTTTTTTTTCATTAACTTCAACGCCAAGTTTAATAGCTAAGTCAGACAAAACATCATGTCCAATTGCAACAAAGACAGCATCGAGTTTTAACTCATTACTTCCATTGAATTCTTTATCCAAGATAACTCCTTCAACTTTAGTTTTTCCTAAAATTTGTTTTATATTTGCGTTGTTTATAATTTCAATTTTTTTTGAATCTTCAATTTTCTTTAGATTAATTGGTTCTGGATGAATCTTATCCCCCCGATAAATTATGTAAACTTTTTTTGCATGTTCTGATAAAAGCAAAGCATCTTTTGCTGCCGAATCACTTCCTCCAACAACGGAAACAATTTTATCTTTATACAAAGGTCCATCGCAAAGTGCACAATAATTAACTCCAAGTCTTTCTAATTCTTTTGAACCTGGAACATCTAATTTTTTCCATTTTGTTCCAGTTGCAAATAAAATTGTTTTTCCTTTGTATTCTGATTTTTTTGTTTTTACGATGAAACAATTTTTTTGTTTTTCAATATCAAAAACTTCTTCTGTTTTTATTGTAACTAAATCATAATCTCTAGCATGATCCTCTAAATTTTTTGCTAAAAGCATTCCTCCAATTTTTTTAAATCCAGGATAATTTTCAACAACATTTGTTGTGGTGATAACTCCTCCTACAGGAAGTTCAGAACCAGAAGTCTTTCCTAATACCAAAGTCTTCATTCCCAATCGCGCAGAATACATTGCACCCGCTAATCCAGACCCCCCAGCACCAATAATAATCAAATCATAATTTTCCATATGTAGTATTAGAAATCATTCATTATAAAAGTTTTGGAGTGTTGAAAGAACTGTAAAAAAAACTACAGTCAACGATAACTCAAATAATCTCCTTTTTCAAAAAGGGCGAAAGGTACGCCTATTTTCCGCTTTGAACATCACCTCTTAACTAAATAATAAACGATAATTAAAAGAAACATACACATTGGAATAAAAAATAAGATTGAGATAAATTCCATTTTATTAAAACTTTCTTTCCATAATGCAAAGATAGCTATCACTAAACCCAAACTCATCCCCGCTTTATCAAAATTCTCTGATTTCATTGTTCAATGCGATAGAAGGGCGAAAGGAGGGAGTCGAACCCTCGTTTCCCGGACCACAACCAGACGTCATAACCGTTAGACCACAGTCGCCATAACAAGATTTTCAAATAAAGAGAATTTTTAAACCTAACCTTTCTATAGAAACACTATGACCGAAGAAAACTTAGAAAAAGTTGTTGCAAAATTACAAAAAATATATGTTGGTAAAAAGATTATCTCGGGAGAACCAGAAGCAACGGACAATCATCAAGAATTCTATATTTATGATGAAGATAAAGAAAGAGAAATTCCAAAAACATCAATACTTTATAATTCTCAAACAGAAAGAATAATAATCAAAACAAACTCCTATGGAGAATTAGAAGAACTCTTTATTAATCAATTAAATGAACTCGGAATAAAATCAAAAATAAGAATCGAAACAGACCCTTCATATTGGAATATGTTATCCGAGCCATTAATGGAAAATGAACCTCAAAAAGAGTATTGGACTTCTAGAAATATTAAAAAAATAAAAAAAGATTTTATAGACATTTTCACTCAATAATTAAATGAAAACCAAAAAGCCAGAACTTCTTGCACCAGTAGGCGATTTTACAAATCTGCATACTGCAATTAACGCAGGAGCAGATGCTATCTATTTTGGATTGAAAGAATTTTCTCTAAGAGCAAACGCAAAAAATTTCACATTAGATGATTTAAGAGAAATCAAAAAAATATGTTCAAAAAAGAAAATCAAAAGATACCTAACAATGAATTCTATAATTTACAATGATGAAATTCCAAAAATAGATAAAATACTCAAAGAAATTTCAAAAGAAAAACTAGTCAATGCAATAATCTGCTGGGATTTATCCGTAATCCAACTCTGTAAAAAACACAAAATTCCTTTCCACATATCAACACAAGCCTCAGTATCTAACTATGCATCCGCAGAATTTTACAAAAAATTAGGAGCAGAAAGAATTGTACTTGCAAGAGAATTAAATCTAGAGCAAATAAAAGAGATAAACAAAAAAGTAAAAATAGAATTAGAAACTTTTGTTCATGGTGCAATGTGCCTCGCCGTCTCAGGAAGATGTTTAATGTCACAGCATTTATTCAACCGTTCAGCAAATCGTGGCGAGTGCATCCACCCTTGTCGGAGAAGTTATACAATTAAAGACACTCAACAAGGAAAAGAACTCAAAATTGAAAATAATCACATCTTATCTGCAAAAGATCTTTGTACATTACCCTTTATTGAAGAACTCAAATCAGCAGGAATAACCTGCTTCAAAATTGAAGGCCGTAATCGTGATCCAAGATACGTTGATACAATAGTCAAAATTTACAGAAAAGCCATTGACAAAAAACTAACAGAAAAAGAGATACAATCTTCTTTAGAAGAATTAAATTCAGTTTACAATAAAGGTTTTTCTTCAGGTTTTTATCTCGGGAGCCCCACCCCAGATGATTTCTCAAATATAGAACATAGTTCCGCAACACATAAAAAACATTTCATAGGAAAAGTCCAGAATTATTACAGTAAATTAAATGTAGCAACAATAAAACTTGTCTCAGAACTTGAAGTTGGAAACGAGATAAATATTATTGGGAAAACAACAGGATTAGTAAAATCAAAAGTTTCTTCTATGGAAATAAAAAGTAAAGTAATAAAAAAAGCAAAGAAAGGTGATGAAGTCGGAATAAAAATTAATTCTCTAGTACGAAAAGGTGATGAAGTTTATGTTATAAAAAAGTAAACAATAAAAAATTCTAAAAATTAAAAAACCAAATCATTTGAGTTTGAACAGAACTGCTCAACTCCAGAACTGTCAAGGAAATATACTACAACTTCAACTTTCTCTGGAACAAAGTCAGTAACAGTAACTGGGACAGTGGTAGAAACCAAAGGCGCCAAATTACCTGGAACATCCTCTATATAGTTTGAATCGCTAGTGCTACTCGAAAAGATTAACTTAACACCACCTATTTCAGTTCCAGAACCTGTAGTAGTCTCTCTTACTATAGTAACATTATAAACACTACCACTTGAAACAACCTTAAGAGGAGAAACTGAAATTTCAATACAATTCGAAGATAATTCTAACTGATTTGAACCACTTGTAACAAGATTCTTAACAACAACCCAAAGAATACCAATTGCAACAAATACCAACAAAATTATAAGTAAAGTCGAAACAATTGTCGACAAACCTTTTTTGTTTACACCACTTTTCATAATGAATATAATTTTTATTTATTTATAAATCTATCGCTTGTTAAAATTATTTAACAATTCAAAAAAGTCTTTCTTATTCAAAGTCTTATCAGCCTCGGACAAACCAATATGTTCTGCTATTTTCCAAAACGCTTCAGGATGATATCCTTGTTTTTTAAGCGATTGAATTGTTAGTAAATTTTTATCATCCCAACCAGAATATTTGCCATCTTTAATCCCTTGAGTAATTTCACTAGCAGATAATCTCATGCCTTTCAGATGAACTCTTCCCAAAAACGCAGTCCAAGGATAATCTTTATCAAAAACTTTGAAAATCATTTTTTGTCTTTCAGCATTATCCCGATGTTCTTTAGCCCTTATGATATGTGTCATCCTCATTTCAATATCATCAGCAGAAACAGACAAATTCATCAAAGGCCAAACATTATATTTTCTTCCTTGAAGCGGATGCTCTGTTTTACAAACTCTTGCCAAGGGAAAATCCCTCATTGCAGGATTCTTATGCGCCATACCCCTCAGTTCAAGAGGAGTCTTAAATCTCAAAACAACCTCTCCTGAATCATAATCTCCTTTAACCATCTTTTCCCACTTCGAAATATTTTCTTCAACAGAATTTTTTCTACAAGGACAATCTTTTTTATTTTTAGAAAATTCTCTAAAATCATCTCCTGAACAAGTACAAACATAAGCAGATTCCTTCTCTATCAAAGCTACAGCATAACTGTAATACAAATCCATTCTTTCTGACTGAATGATTATTTCAGCCTCTTCATTAAATAACCAATCTGAATCATCTCTCAACAAATCGTAAGCGGGAGGATAAATATTCTCTGGATTTGTGTCTTCAATTCTAACAATAAACTTTCCTCCATATTTATTAACATAATCATAATTCAAACATGAGGTCAAAGCATGTCCTACATGCATTCCTCCTGAAGGAGAAGGAGCAAATCTCATAACAACGCCATTTTCAGCGTTAGGTAATTCAGGTAAACCTTCACGAACTTCACGTTCAGAAATCAAATCTTTAAAATTCTCAAAATCATTTCTTTGTTCTTCCAAGGAAAGTTTATTCACCTCTTCAACAACTTCATTTATCTTAGAAGAATAATCTTTAGCCTCTTCTTTCTTCAAACCCTCTGCAAACAAACCAGAAATAATTGCTCCAGAATTAGCATTTCCATTATGAGCAATAGCATTCTTCAAAGCGTACGCACGAATTTTATCTTTATTTATCATAAAACAAAAAGAAATTTAGGATTTATTAAATTATCTTTCAAAAACAACGATTTGTCTTCCAACAATTTGCCCTTCACGAAATTCATCAATTGGAAAACCTTCAACTACTTTCAGTCCAATTTTCTCACCAAATTTATCAAAATCAACACCTATTCTCTTTTTACTCATAACTCTTATATAAGGTGTAGTAAAAACAAACCTTCCTGTTTCAGAAACATATTTTTTAAGATTATTCAAAACTTTAACCATTATGTTCTCATATCTTCCGACCATTTTTCTAGCAATCTCTTCTGTAGGTATCTTCTTCAGAGTATCTCCAAAATCTGGTTCCGAAACCATTCCAGAAATATCAAAAGCTTTCAAATTAACCTTGGAAGAATCATCCTTAATCAAAGTGTAATCTCCTTTTTTAAAATCAAAATAATTCAAATTTTCTTCGCAACCTTTTATAGCATTATCATCCAGATCAATACCCACAACTTCCACACCTTGTTTCAAAGCTTCAATCAAAACAACACCAATCCCACAAAATGCATCCAAAATAATCTCATGTTCTTTAACTTCAGACAAATTAATCATAATCTTAGCCAACCTTGGAGAAATGCTCAAACTTTCTCTTCTCACAGGTTTTTCCATATCACGTTTTTCAATTTCTTTATAATCTGAAAATTGAACTATTTTTCCAAAATAATCTTCATAAACAAAATATTGCTCATCAATAGTTTTAGAAGATAAATGTTGCCCTTTTCTTTCATCAGAATCCTGCAATTCCATTTCCTCTCGCAATTTCTTCTCTGAAGCTTTCAATTTTTCTCTCTTAAATCTTTTTTTCAAATAACTAGTAACATTATCAATTTCATCCGAAAAATCCCAAACAACATAACTAAAATTATTTTTTTCTGAATAATATATCTCGGTCTTATCAAGATCTTTAACATCACACAAAACCTTTCCAATAGCAATTGTTCCTCCAAGAGTCTCAATAATTCCCGCATCTAAAGTCTCAGCCAAATCAATCAAAACGGCATTTCCTCGCTGTTTTAATTCTAAAATTTCGCTACCATTTTTCTTAAAAAAACTTTTAAGTTCAACAATAGATAATTCAGGATTTCTTCCAAGTATAAACATATATTTCATAAAAGGAAAATTATCCGGTAGTAGATAAATCTTTTCCCATAAAGATTTTAAAGAAAAATATTCTTAATAAACAATGATAAATCGAGGTGTACCAAGAGGAATAAAAGTTTTAACAACAAGTACATCTATAAGATGGTTTGGATGGGGACTTGGAGAAGCATTCTTACCAATTTTCCTCCTCTTATTTTCAACTAATTTTATTGAAACAGGATTTTTAGCGTCAATTTACAATATATTTTTCTTTTTGTCTTTGCCAATCGCAGCATATTTTGCAGACAAACATCAGATCAAAAAAATGATTCTCATCTCAATGGGAATTTACGTTTTTATTGGAATGGGATATTTCCTTGCAGGATTAACTGGGATGGTAGTCTTCATAATAATTTCAAGGGGATTAAACGGAATCTCCTATTCACTAGATGAAACTGCAAGAGACTCATATTTCATAAGAAACTCCCAAAAAAACAAAATCTCAAGAATTTTCGGTAGATTCGATTTCATCGGTAACTTCTGGTGGACAATTGCCGTGTTAATTGGATTTTTTCTTGTACAATTTTTCGATATAGAAATCTACAAACTTTTATTCTTCATTGCACCTACATCGATTATTTCTTTTTTTGTAGTCTTAAAACTTAAGGACGAAAAGAAAAAAAAATCCCAGAAAAAATTTTCATTCAAAGGGGCTTACCTAAAAATTTTCAAAGAAATTAAAAATTTCAACAAAGGATTAAAATTAATAGCATTCCTAGCATTAATATTTGGAATAATTGATTCAATAATTTATTTCTTTATTCCAATTTCTGCTTACTTAAATGGAAACAGCATTGTAAGTGCCGCACTACTTGCATTAATAAGTTCACTACCATTAATGTTTGGAAAACATCTCGGAAAAATTGCAGACAAACACCGAGAAAAATTATACATAATCGGGACTTTACTTTTAATCTTAATTTTAATTTCTCTAGCTTTCTTCAAAAATTATTTTTTCCTTATGGCAATTATCTTTTTGTCAACAACAATCTTTGAATTAATTTACCTTGTTAACAAAGGTATGATTTCCAGAATAGGAAATAAAACACATATAGGAGAAATAGACGGTTCTTTAAACGGAATCGCTTCCATCGGTGCAATAATCGGACCAATCTTATTCGGATTATTCACAGATATATTAAACATTTCAAAATCATATTTAATAATTTCAGCAATTGCCATATTCTCTTTCTTCATCCTAATAAAGGGAAAAAAGAATTTGAAAAGTTAGTTTTAATAAAATAAATCTTTTTATAACACAAAATTATAGAAAATTATAAATTTAAAGGGACTCTACAAAAAGCCTATGATATATATGCGAATATTCCTGAAAGCACACAAGAAGAAGCAATAATTAATTCAATAAATAATCTAATATAAAATGCACAGCCTCAAGATATCTATTCTACGATTGGAGATTTATATATTGACTTAAAATATATACAAAAAAATTAAAATCTGGGAAAGTAAAAGAGTTTACGGGATATCTCACAACAGAATAAGATAAAGATGAAAATATTCCCGATTATGAAGGAGAAGAAATTCTTAGAAATCTTCAATCTTTTGAAAGAAAGGATATAATAAAAAAATGTGTTGCATACAAGATAGCAAAAGAAAATAATATTCTAGAAAATTTCAAAAAATACAAAGAGATAATGGCTGACACCCAAGATTACGATGAAGAAGATTAAATTTTTAAAAAATCTCAACTACAATAGTATCTCAAATTCACCTAATTCTTTTTTCAAAATTTCAAAAATTTTAGAATCGATGCCAACATCTTTCTTATTTTTCTGAGATTCAATTGCTTTTGTAACCTCATCCTGAGAAACTTCTTCTAATTTATTTTTAATCGCAAAAATTTCATTATCTTTAAACAAAAATGATTTTCCATCAGAATTTAATAAATCCGCAAATCCTTTTTTCAACTTTAATCTCATCTTACCTCTTTCTAAAGCAATCAAATCTTTTCTCTGAGAAAATTCAATCAAATCATTTATCAAAGTTCCTGCTTCCTTTCTAGCTTGGTCAACTTTATGAGCATCCAATTTTCCTTTCTTAAAATCATCTCTCGCAGAAACCACATTATTCAAAATTCTCAAATGCTGCGGCGAAAATTTCCCTAAATTAACAAAATCATCTTCAAAACTTTTAACAATTGTAACATGAGCTTTTTTTCCAGTTATATTTCCAAGCAAATCAAAAACATCTTTGTAAATTCCTTCAACGGTTTTTTCCTGTGCACGTTTATCAATTTGCTCCCTTAACTCTTTCATACGTTTAACATAATCTTCCATATTCCCAAGCAATTTATCAACTTCCTTTCCAGTGACTTTCTTAACTTTTCCATGCTCATAACCTTTGTAATATTTTATAACAATCTC
>CAYVIQ010000002.1:0-29803 GCA_964451595.1 Candidatus Woesearchaeota archaeon | reverse complement strand
TGGGAATTTTTTCAAAGGGCTCCGTGTCAGGCGCCGTTTTATGAAATTGATGATTCTATAAGAGATACAGCCCAGTCTTTGAGGAATGTTGCAAAGTTTTCAAATAAAATGCCTCTGATAATTATCGCAGACAATGGTTCTTCACCCGAAGATTTGATGGCTATTAAACAAGGAAAAATCCATGGAAGTGATTTTATCGTAGTAGATCATCATGGTTTTGATGAAGATGTGATATCTTCAGAAGTTAAAGTTCATATTAATCCGTTTTTAGTTGGCGAAGATGGAAGCAATTTCTCTGCTGGAATGTTGTGCTCTGAACTTGCAAGATTCATTAATCCTAACGTAAAAAATATTTCTCAAATTCCTGCTATGGCTGGTTATGCAGATATGATTCAGTTGGGAAATCCAGGTGTTATGAAACAATATTTGAAAATTGCTGAAGGGGAAGACTATACAAAAGATTTGCTTTCTGATATTGCTTTGGTTATAGATTATGTTTCCACTCGGGTCAGATTTATGGAAGTCAGAGAATATGTTGAAGTTTTGTTTGGTGAGCCGCGTGAAAAACAAAAAGAACTTGTTAATCTTCTAGCGCCTTACATTCGTGAGATGAATAATAAAGGACTTTTGATGGGAAAGAGTAATGCTAAGCAAGAAAAACTTGGAAATGTAATTTTACAATCGGTTGAAATTGCGGAAACTTTTCCTGGTTTCGGATTTTACCCTCGACCCGGAAGAGCTATTGAATTAGTTCATGATAATTTACAAATTGAGAATGGTATAACTAGTTTAGTTACTGCGGGAATTATGAATACTGCAATAACAATGCGTGCAACTGACGAAGCGAATTTTTCGGTTCATGAATTGATCGAATTTATTAAGAAAAAATCTCCTGACAGTTTTGTCGAAGGAGGAGGACATAAGAATGCAGGTTCAATTAGTTTTTTGCCGTATAAGAAAGAAGAAGTTGTTAATTTATTAAGAGAGTTTATTCAGAGTAGATAATCTTATATATTGAATCTCTTTCGTTCTTCAAATTTTTTATCTTGTTAGAATATTCTTTTGATATTTTTTGATATGCATCTTTATTTTGTTGAGCGTAATTTTTTCTTTCTTCGAGAAAATCCAATGCTTTTTGTGCCATTATTATTTCTTTATTCACTGTTTGAAGATATTTTTTTGACTCATTAATTTTTATCTCTTTAATTTCTTGGGCAATAGGATTTTGGAGATTTTCTATTTTTGTTTGAGGATTGGAAATAATTCTTGGTGTAGACAATAATGCTACAATTCCTATTAATTTTAATGAATTTTTTATCATGATTATTCTTTGAAAATTTGGCATTATAAATCTACCTATTCTAAAATGGAATTTTGATTAAATTTAAATAACCTTAATCCTTTTTTCGCAGATGGTTAATAAAAAAGATGTGGTAATACATTTGAATAATGTCTCAAAGTATTATCATATGGGAGATACTCTTGTTAAAGCTGTTGATGGAATCAATATTGATGTTAAGCGAGGAGATTTTGTTGCTATAATGGGGCCTTCAGGTTCAGGAAAATCAACGACAATGAATCTTGTTGGAAGCTTAGATACACCGACGAAAGGACATATTTTTCTTGACGGTGAAGATATTTCACTTTTGGCAGAATCAGATTTGGCTCAGCTTAGAGGTAAAAATATTGGTTTTATTTTTCAACAATTTAATTTAATTCCAACTCTGACGGTTAAGGAAAATGTGATGTTGCCTATGACTTTACAAGGACACGATATTTTAGAACGAGAAGAAAGAGTTTTGGAGTTGTTAAAGAAAGTTGAACTTTTGGATAGAGAAGATCATTATCCTAATCAGATTTCGGGTGGGCAACAACAGAGGGTTGCGATTGCTCGAGCTTTAGCTAATGATCCTGAAGTTATTCTTGCAGATGAACCTACTGGAAATCTTGATACTCATACTGGAGAGAAAGTTATGGATGTTTTGATGAATTTGAATAAAGAAGGGAAAACGATTGTTATGGTAACTCATTCACCAGAGCTTGCAAAAGAATATGCAGATATTGTTTATTGGTTGAAAGATGGTAAAATTGAGAAAATTACAAAGCGTGATAGTAAAAGCATGAAAAGAGTTGGAGAATGGAAGGGCGATTAAATGAATTACTTCAGGTTGGCGTTTAGAAATTTAAAGAAGAAAGGTGTGCGTAGTTGGCTTACCCTTTTGGGAATTCTTATTGGTATTTTAGCGGTAGTTTCTTTGATAACTCTTGGAAGTGCTATGAAAGTTGCTGTAACATCACAGTTTGGTGTTTCTTCTACAGAGGTCATCTCCATTCAGGCAGGAGGTCTAAGTTATGGTTCTCCCGGATCTTCAGTTTCAAAGCTTCTTACAAAAGACGATGTTGATGCGATAGATAAACTTTCTTCAATTGAATTTGCATTGGGGAGAAATATCGAGACTGTTTCTTTAGAATATAACGATCATTTGGAAATACTTTCCGCTTATACAATTGAGGAGGGCTATGAGAAAGAAATTTATGAAACAGTGGGGGATTTTGAAGCTTATTCTGGAAGATTGTTAAAGAGTGGAGATTCTAGAAAAGTTTTTTTGGGTTATAATTTTATGGATGGAGACACAAATGGTTTTGGTAAAGATATAGTCCCTGGAAAAAACATCTTAATTAGTGGCGTTAATTTCAAAGTCGTTGGGATTCTTGAAAAAAAAGGCAGTTTTCTTTATGATAAAACTATTTTTATGTATAGTGACGATTTGCGTCAAATTGCCAATTATGGGGACAATGTTGATTTAATTCAGGCTAAAGTAAAGAGTAAAGATTTGATGGATCGAGCTGTTGAAGATATTGAAAAATTGCTGAGGCAGAGACGAAATGTTAATGTTGGTGAGGAAGATTTTGAAGTTTCTACACCAGAATCTTCATTGAAACAAGTTAATCAAGTTTTAGGAGGTATTCAAGCTTTTATAATAATTATAGCATCAATTTCAATTCTTGTTGGTTCGATAGGAATTATAAACACTATGTCCACTTCTGTTCTTGAGAGGAAAAAAGAGATTGGTGTAATGAAGGCAATTGGTGCAAGGAATGATCAAATCTTTATGCAATTCTTTGTTGAGTCCGGGTTTTTAGGTTTAGTTGGAGGTGCTATTGGAGTTCTATTGGGGGTTTTGATAGGTTATGTTGGAACTGTTGGAATAAATAATTGGATTGGTTCGGATGCTACTCCCCAGATTAGTTGGTTTTTAATTTTCTTTTCTTTAGCTGGAAGTTTTTTGATTGGGGCTCTTGCGGGAATTGTTCCAGCAATGCATGCGGCCAAACAGGATCCAGTTGAGGCTTTGAGGGGTGGAAAATAAAAATGGTGATGAAACTTGAATCAATAAAATATTCGCTGAATAATTTGAAACAGCGTCGGATTAGGAGTGCATTTACTATTTTATCCATTCTTGTTGGTATAACTACAATTTTTATTTTTGTTAGTTATGGTTTAGGTTTGTATAACTATGTTGATGAAGTTACTTCGGGTAGTTCTGCCGATAAAATAATTGTTCAGCCAAAATCTGGAACTTCAATAGCAGGTTTAGATACTACCTTTAAACTTACTGATGATGATTTGAGTGCTGTTGAAAAAACTTCTGGGGTTTACGAAGCTTCAGGAAGTTATTTTAAAAGTGCGGAGATTAAGAAAAATAAAAATGTCGTTTATACTTTAGTGTTTGGTTATGATCCGAGTAAACATTTAGTAATGGATACTTTTAATATGGATATATATTCTGGGAGAGAATTGAAAAGAGGAGATTCTGGAGTAGTTCTGGGTTATAATTATCTGGAGGATAATAAAATCTTCGCAAAAGGTTATTATCTTGGAGAAAAAATTGAGATCCAAGGAAAGAAATTTCAAATAATTGGATTTTACGACGCCGTGGGAAATCCTCAGGATGATGCTCAAATTTATATGACTGAAGAAGCTATGAAAAATTTATATTCTAATGAAACTCTTAGTTATGGTTGGATTGTCGCAAGAGTTGATACTTCAAGAATTGATCAAGTTGTTGAAAATATTGAAAAAAGTTTAAGAAAAGAAAGAGATCTTGAAGAAGGAAAAGAAGATTTCTTTGTACAGTCTTTTGAAGATCTTATTGCAACTTATTCTAATATCCTGGATATGATTGTTGGTTTTGTTATATTAATTGCTTTGATTTCTGTTTTAGTTTCTGCTGTGAATACTGCCAATACAATGATTACATCTGTTTTGGAGAGAACAAAAGAAATAGGAATTATGAAATCTATTGGCTCTAGAAATTCCGAGATATTTAAGATATTTTTATTTGAATCTAGTTTTTTAGGTTTTGTTGCTGGAACTATCGGGGTGATTCTGGGTTGGATTCTCAGTTCTATTGGAGGTACAATCTTGAATAATTTAAATTATGGGTTTCTGCAACCTTCTTTCCCTCTAATTTTATTCTTTGGATGTATTTTATTCGCAACGCTGACTGGAGCTATATCTGGAGTTGCTCCTGCCTTGAAAGCTATGAAAACAAATCCTGTTGATGCTTTGAGATATGAGTAGTTAAAAATAGGTAGAGATTAATTTTAACACATAAATAACAAGAATCAAGGTTTGGGCAAATAAGAAATAATCTTAGCTATACAATCTTGTAAAGGTTTGGTTACATCAATCAAAGTTCCATAATCAAATTCAGTGGATTTTTTATGGACAACTCTTGCAGCCATTTCTCCATATCGTAGATTTTCCACATCCTAGAGGACCTCTTATAATTATGTAATAACTCATGAGATAAAGTCATTGAAGCTTGTATATAAATTTTGTCTACAAGTTCCTTGACTATTTAGAAAAATTTGAAAATGAAAAATTAATGTTTATGTTGCATTCTTTTTTTCTTGTCTTTATTCTTTTTGTATCTTTTGTAACCAATCCATCCTAATATAGCAATAATAACTATTATCCAGAACCAAGGGGTTTTCTTTTGATCTCCGTTTCTATTTATGAAATAACTTGAGTCAAATTCAACTGTTTTTGTTAGTTCTCTTCGAATATTTATTGAATCCGTATAAATAATGTTCAAATTTATTGTTGTTTCACCTTCAGGTAATGCTGCTTCAAAATCTGCTGAAGTGTATTCATTTGAATCCAAATCCCCTATAACTTTTCTGTTTGCTCCTTTAATTTGTACATTATCTTGTTTTGGAATTTCAATAGTTAGAGCTTGGACATCAACATTCTCTGTGTTTAGAATCTCAAAAGTTAGTTCTTTTGTTGAATAACTATAATCTTTTACATTTACTTCAAAATCTGCTCTAGTATCTTCTACATGAAGATTAAATTCTTCTAAATAATCTGTTGAGCCTATTTTATAAGATACTTCTATAGGATTATCTCCATCAATGGCATCTTCATCCACTCTCAGCTTGTATGTTGCTAGGTAGAATGAACTGTATGTCCTTTGGAATGTTCCAGAATTTATTGTAATGGGGTTTTGGACGTTCGGGTCAAGAGAAATTGGATAATCTTCTTTTATTCCAAAAGTTACCATTCCACATTCAGGATTTTCAATCCCATCTATTTGGAAAACTACTTTAACATAATCTCCTGGGATTGCTGGATATGGATCTTGATTTATCATTGAGATGTCCAAATCGCATTCTGCTGCAGCGATGAGTGGAACTACAAATAGAGATAATGCAAGTAAAATCGGTATCACAACTTTTTTCATTTTGTAGGAAGAGGTTAATTGTTTTTAAATATTTCCTTTATTTTTTTCTTTCAAGTATCCTATAGGTTACTATGTAAATTATAAGTGTTATGCATATGAAATAACTCATGAATATTTGATATGAAATGGTTATTTCTTTTATTCCGTCGTAAATCATAATTATGAACGCTATCAAAAACACAAAAGAAAAAGTTATTCTTGAAGATTGATAACCGATTTTTTCCATTCTTTCATCTATAATCTTTTTCTTTTTTGTTATGTAGAATATTGTGCTTATGAACAAAATTAAAAATCCAACTGCGATGAGATAATTTCCTACGCTTTTGTACGAAAAGAAATCTTGTCCGAGATTTAGATAATTTAATAGAATTCCAATTAGAATAATTAATACTCCAAAAGAGTATTTCAAAATCATTCGTTTTTTTGTGTATACTTTTTTGCTGGTCATTTTATTTGGAAGACTTTTAGTATATCTTTTTGATTTAATGCCTTTGTTATTTTATATGCAAGTTCAAGCGAAGGATTATATTTTCCCTGCTCGAGAGCAATTATTGTTTGCCTTGTAATTTCAACCAAATTTGCTAATTCTTCCTGAGTTAGGTTAAGTTTTTTTCTGTAATGAGCAATTTTAGTTTTCATATTGCATGTAAAAAATATATTACATATATTATTTAAATGTTTCGGTAAATGTAAAAGATATATTACATTAATTCATTATGTATCTTGGGTAGAGATAATTCAATAAAGGGTTATCCATTTGAATTAAATTATATTCAATAACTCTTTCAATCATATTTGAATAATCATTGTTTTCTTTTGCATAATAAACTTCTTTCCAGAAACATTTTCCCGAGTTGAGAAAAATTTCTTCCGATATATTTTTTGAGTTATTTGACACTAAATCATGTTTTATTCTTTTGATTGATTCGGAATTTGTTATTCGGGGATTTATGTTTGCAAATTCGAGAGCGTTTTTTAATTCCCCTATTTTTTCAAGTCGTTGAACTATTTTCTTAGATGTAATTTTTTTCTTTTTCAGAATGTCATATATCTCAAATTCTTTTTTTAGAAAGTTATAATCTTGGGCAAGTTCTAATGCGTATTCAATTTGTCCACATTTTATACAATCATTTATTAATTTTTTTAGCTTATATTCATTGATTTTGTTAAAAATCTTTTCAATCATTAATTTTTGTGTTGAGAAAAATATAAAAGAATTATTGTTTTGGGGTAGATGTTACATTCCCCAATCGTTTTTTTCTCGACGTTTGATTTCTGCAATTTCCTGGAGAATTTTTATTTCTGATTGAGAGAGTAAATCTTTATTTTTTTTAAAATCTCTAAACTGTTTTTCTCCCATATCAGAATAAAGAAATTTCTTATCCCCTAAAACTCTCTCAAAATTTATTCCTGACATAGAGAGAGCTACTTCCTGATTTTCTTCCGCAATATCTACTGATTTTTTTTCATGCTGTATTGCCTTTGTTTTTCCAATTTTCTGTCCGTCTTCGGAAATTAAATTCAGTTCTTTTTTGAGTTTTCCTCCAACGACGCGAACACCAAAAATTGCGGGATTTGTATTTCTGAAAACGTATTGATGTAAGATTTCAAGTTTACAAATTGTTATTAATTCCATTAATCTTTTCTTTTCTATTTCCTGCGATTTTTTATTCCTAAATTCTGTAAGGTCTTCAATTAATCTGTAAACAACATCATTTGTTAAAATTTTTATTTTCTCTTTTTGTTCTTTTTGTAATGCCTTTGCATCTTCATCTATTGAAATGTTGAAACCAACAATGATTGCGTTGAGCTCGTCGATTTCATAGTTTGCTTTAGCAGAAATTATATCTGATTTGTTTATATTTCCTATTCCTGCTTTTACAATTGGTACGTTGCTTTGTTTTAGAAGTGTGATTAATGCTTCAAGGCTTCCTAGAGAATCTGCTTTTATTATTATCCCGTTTTTAGAAAGTGATGAGCTTACAGTGTCGGAGATTTCTTTTTTGAATTTTTCTTTTAATTCTTCAAAGTTGTTTTTGTAAATTTCAAAAGGCATCCCAGGTAGAATCTCTTCTTTTGAGATTAATTGCATTCTTATTCCTGTTGAGGCAGTTACTGAATCTTTTGGAGAGAATCTTGCGGATAATGGCGATATCTCTTCGAGAATTCTTATGTTTGTTATAATTGGAGAATTTTCTAAATCGAACGAGGCAACAGCTATTTCGTTGGATTTGTTTAATTGTCCGTCGTATAGTATCGCTTCAATATAGTTGGTGTTTTTATCTTTTTTTATTTCAAGCATTACGCCTTTTGCATCTCTTCCAAGAGTTAATCTTTCTGTTAGATATTTTTGGCTTAGACCACAAAGCATCATTATTAATTCTGGAATTCCTTGGCGTGTTTTTGCGGAGGTTGGGATTAGTGCAATTTTTTTTGAGAAATCTGAAACATTGTAATATAAATCCGAGTCGAAACCGTAAGAGTTTAATGAACCCATTAGAGTCATATATCTTTCCATAAAAGTGTTTTGGACATTTTGTGCTTGGGATTCTATTGATTCTCTAAGAGGTGTTGAGTTATCTTCAGGAGTTTTCCATCCAGAGATATTGTCAATTTTATTTAGTGCGATTATGAAAGGAGTTTTATTGTGTTTTAGAATTTGTATTACTTCTGCAGTTTGAGGTTTTATTCCTTCGTTGATATCAATAACAAGAACTGCAAGGTCAGCTAAAGAACCTCCACGTTTTCTTAGATTTGTAAATGCTGCGTGTCCGGGAGTGTCAATTAGTAGGAAACCCGGAATGTTTAATTCTATTCCCGATTTTTCGATTAAATGACAAGCTTTTTTTAATTGATCAATTGGGTATGCGGTAAATGAAATTTTCTGAGTTATTCCGCCCTGTTCTCCTTCTTGAACTGAGGTACTTCTAAGACAATCTAAGATTGAAGTTTTTCCATGGTCTACATGTCCACAAACGGTTACTATCGGCTGACGTATTTTTGTTCCCATAGAATCAAAGAATAAATAGAAGTTAAAAAACTTTTGAAAAGACCTAAAATGAAAAGAGGGAGTCAAAACCGAAGTCCTAACTCCCAACAGCTTAACCGAAGTTAAACAGGCCTAACCGAAGTTAGACAATTTATTGTAGTTTTTTGGGTATATAAGTCTTTTTATTAATTTTAATGTCGTTACAACTTCAGAAATTAGTGTAATCATGTTAAAATTTTAGTTTTACTTTGTTGTTAAATCCAACCTACTAATAAACTAAGTCCGACGAGGAATAATAAAATTCCTGCAATTAAATGTAACTTTTTTATGTTTCTTTCTTTCCATCCTGAAACATCCTCCACTTTTGTAAAACCGAGATAAATAATTGTTGTTATGATTACCATTGGCAAAATGAAAATAATGTTGTAATAAATTAACCAGATTATTGCTTTTGCGAAACCTAATTCTGAAATTAATCCTGAGGCAATTATGTAAGGTCCGATTGTACATGGAAGTAAGAAAAGTGTTACAATGAAACCAATTATGAATGCACCTGTAGGTGAAGTTATGTTTTTGATTGTCTTTTTGACTTTGGGTCTTAAGAAGATAGGCATTTCAGTTGCGAAGCTTCCAGGTTTGTATACAAAGAAATCTTTTATATTCAATGCTCCAATTATCATTGCTAAAATTGCTAACCCGTTGTAAATGTAAACCGAATTATTTCTTAGAGCTTCGGCAAATGTTTTGAAAAATTGTGTTAATATTGTTCCATAAAATAGATACCCTATAAAAACTGCGAGTGAGAAAAGTAAACCTGAGAATAGAACTTTCTTTTTGTCTTTGGGGTTTGCTATTAAAATTGAGACAAGGATCATTGTTAAAACTGCGATTGCACATGGGTTCACAGAATCAGCTAATGCTAGCAAAGTTATTCTTCCGAGGGTAAATGTTTCTGAAATCATTTTATTGTTTTTCTATTTTGATGACTTTTCCATTTATTATTGCATCTGAAATTTTTTTTCTTGCAGATTTTAGAATTCTTGATAAAGTTGGTTGAGAAATTTGCATTTGTTTTGCAGCATTTTCTTGAGGTGTTTCTTTGAAATCAATTAAGCGAATTGTTTCAAATTCTGAGATGTTTAATTCAATTTCTTCTAAATCTTTTACAGGGATTCCTGCTGGTTTGAAATAATTTGAATTGACTTTTCCATAAATTCTTCTTTTTTTGCAAGGTCTTGGCATTGAATAATAAAATAAAAATAATTTATAAACTTTTTGAATGAGTATTCATTTACTCATCTCTTTGACATCTTCTAGGTCTGTTGCATCTTCTACCAAAGCCTTTTCCTTGTCCAAAACCGTTTTGAGGTTCTGTATTTTCGCAATTTCCAAGTTGTCTTCCTGTTCGAGGTCCTTTTCCTGTTGGACCCGTTCTATCTTTGTTGGGCATTTTAATTTGTTTCTCCTGTTCTAGTGAACAATTTAATTACGAATACTTATTCATAATACTATTTAAATGTTTCGTTTTGAATAAGTATTCATAACTAACATCCAGTTAGTTCTTTTAATTCTTCAAGAGATTGGACTCCTACATAAAGATTATCATTACCTTCAAATTTCCAAGTGGGTGTTCCAGTAATTTTTGCTTCTACACATTTATCTCTTTCATAATAACAATCAATTATATTGAGATTTGCGTAACTTTCTCCAAACATTTCTTCTTGAGTTTTGCAAGCGTGACATCCTAATTGGATATATAGTGTTGATTTCTCTCCGATGCAGATTGCCGTTTTTTCTTCGGTTTTTACAGAAGGTTTTTGAAGAATGATTAATGCAATTGCTAACACGATCAGAATTATTGAAATGTTTAACAAGTTGTTTTTCATCTTCATTTTTATAATATTATTTTTATTTTTTTAATTTTATTGTATATTCAAAATAATTATCATAAGGAATATTCCATGAACAAGTTTTTTCAATGCTGGCATTTTCCATAATCTTTCTAAAAAGTCTGATTGAATTTCCGTGGGCAGAGATACAAACATTTACTTTTTCTTTTTTCATGAATTTGATTAAATTTTTTATGAAAATTTTGACTCTTTTTTCTACTTGTTTATAAGACTCTCCATTTTTTGGAGGATTGTTCCACCCTCGGTGCCATTTTTCATATTGTTCTTTTCCATATTTCTTAATAATAGTGTCGTGACTTTTCCCTTCGAGGAAACCATAACTTCTTTCAATCATTCTGTTTGCGGTTATTATCTCCTTGCACTCGGGATGAAATTTTAGAACCTCTTTGAGGGTGTCTTTAGAACGAGAGAGTTCTGTTTGAAATGCAACATCAATTTGTTTATCTCTCAATTTTTTTGCAATTATTTTTGCTTGTTTTATTCCAAGAGGAGTTAATTTTGAGTCTTTCCACCCTGTAAAAAATTTGTTTTTGTTGTATTGGGTTTGACCGTGTCTAAATAAATAAATTTTGAGATCTTTAACCTCTTTTGCCATAGGGTATGTTATACAAAATATTTTTTAAAGATTTGCTATTTTTCATTTATTTTTGTTTTTTAATTTTAGTTCTTCTAGATTAACAATCTTAAAGGATTAGTTATGAAATCTTCTCTTTGATATTTGTAATTAAATTTAAATAGTTCTAATTAACATTTTTTTTATGTCTAAAACATTAGTAATAAATGCAGGATCAAGTTCGATAAAATTTCAGGAATTTGAAGATGAAGAAGTTTTGATTTCAGGAGTTTTTGAAGAGATTGGTAATGATAATTCTAAATTAAAAATTAAATTTAATGGGAAGAAAGAAGAGCTTGTTGAACTTTTTAAGAATCACAAAGGTGCTTTGATAAAATTGATTGGAATTTTGAAAGATAGAAATTTATTTGAAGGTTTGAACAAAGTTGTTCATCGAGTTGTTCATGGGGGGGAGAAATTTAAGAAGACTACTTTAATCGACGAAGTTGTTCTTGATGAGTTGAAGAAATTAATTCCTTTAGCACCTTTACATAATCCTGCTAATATTGAAGGTATTGAAATTATGGGAGAAATTTTACCAGATGTTAAACAGATTGCAGTTTTTGATACAGCATTTCATTCTACAATTCCAGAAAGTGCTTATCTTTATGGGGTGCCTTACAAATGGTATACAGATTATCATGTTAGAAGATATGGTTTTCATGGTTCGAGTCATAAGTATGTGATTGGAGAGGTGATTAAACTTTTAGGAGGCGTGGATGATTCAAGAATAATTTCTTGTCATCTTGGGAATGGTGCGAGTATTTGTGCAGCCTTGAACGGGAAAAGTGTTGATACTTCGATGGGAATGACTCCTCTTGAAGGAAATTTGATGGGGACGCGTTCTGGAACAATTGATCCAGGAATTATTTCTTATATTAAAACTCAGACGGGTATGGGTTGTGAAGAAATTACAAAAATTTTGAATAAAGAATCTGGACTTAAGGGTTTGAGTGAGTTAACAAGTGATATGAGGCCTTTGGAAGAAAATATGGAGAAATGTGAAAAGTCTAAAAGAGCTATGGGGGTTTATCTACAAAGATTGACAAGGTTGGTTGGAGCACATCTTGCTGTTTTAGAAGGCGTTGATGCAATTGTTTTTACCGGAGGTGCTGGAGAGAAATCATCTATTCTAAGAAAGCATATTGCTAAGAAATTAAAATTTCTGGGAATTGATCTGGACGAGGAGAAGAATGATAATAATTTTGAAGGTGAGATTACGACAAAAGATTCTAATGTTAAGATTTTTGTAATTCAGACAAATGAAGAATTACAAATGGTTAGGGATGCTGAGAAGATTTAATTTTTGAAAAATAATCTTAAAATTAATAATCAGGTAACTCTTCTTGTCCTGAGTTTTTTGGTTCTTGAGGTCCTTCAGGAGCTGAGCTCTCTGAAGCTTTCAAATCTTCAGGATTTATTGAATTAATCATTTTCTTGAAATCTTCAAAATTTTCTGCAGGAATTCTTAATCCTTTTTTTGTTGGTCCAGTGTATTTTTCGCTTGTTGCAAATTCTCTTATATCAATTCCAACTTTTCCATTGTATTCTCTTATTCCAACAACAATTTCAGTTATAGTTCCCTGATATTCTCCCTTTTTTATTTTTCCAATATCTTTTTCCATAGTTTTTTCTAAAGAAAAAGCTTTTTTAAAGTTTTGTAATGTTTTAATTATTAATTTTATAATGGTAACATTTAAATATAATTTATTTATTTTTATTTCATGAAGGCTGATAAAAATTTAATTTACGGATTGTTATTTTCAATTGCAAGTGTTTTTTCTCTTAATTCCAATGCTCAAGATGTTTTTGGAGTGGATTACATTAGGAAATTGAATGTTAATCGAAATAATCAGAGTGAAGTTGTTAAGAGGGATAGTTATTCTGAGAGTTTTTTTGATTATGATAAGTTTAGTGAACCTTTTAATGATGAATTAAAAAATTCTCTTGAAGGAAGAGTTATGAATGTATATTTTCCTACTAATGATTGTGATTTGTCTGGAAGGGATTCAATTGATATCCGGAGATATGTTCTGAAAGTTCTTAAGCCCTATGTTGATAATTCTCAAGATAAGATTGTTTGTTTTAATGTTGAAGGTTTTGCTGATTGCAGGGGAGATGAAGTTGACAATTATCATTTAAGTCATAAACGTGCTGAGGCGGTTGCGGATTATCTGAATAAACTTTCAAGGAATATAATTTCGCCTTCTATTAGAATTGATATTTCAGCTTTTGGTGAAACAAAAAGTAAAGAAACAAAAAACCCCTTTGAATTGCAAAAAGATAGAATTGTTCGAATAATTCCAAATGAAAATCCTATAAAACATGCTTTGGATATTTGTGATGGGCGAATTGTTTTAGGAGATCAATCTGGTTCTATGTCCGTGAATGGTAGTCCTTATTGGAGATATTTTCAAGATTATAAATTTGATGTTGGTGTAGATGTTTTTTCTTATTCTGAATTTGTTCCTCCACGAGGTGTTGAGAAGGAAAGTTGTGATGCTGAGAGATATCCCGAAAGATTTCATACTTATAATATTAACGAAGAAGTTGCTCATGGGGCGACAAGTTATTATCCTGCTAAGAGGATTTTGATTTCTTCTGAATTTGTTTCGGATGGAGATACAATTACTACCGTAGTTAATGGTTTGAATGATTTTAAAGGTGAATCTCCTGACGATATAATTAATTCTGCCAAGGGGAGAAAGATTGTATTAAATATGATAGGGGTAGAATTATCTGGAGAATATGTTAAAGATTTTATAAAAATTGCAAATGAAACTGGTGGCAAATATTATTTTGTAAAAAGGTTTTATCCTAAAACTTTTTAATTTTAGTTTCTATGTATTTTAATGGTGGCTTTGAAGAGATTAAAAATTGGAGACATTAAATTTGAGAATCCTTTGTTTCTTGCGCCGATGGTGGATGTTACTGATTTGGCTTATAGATTGATTTGTCGTCATGCTGGAGCGAGTATGGCTTATACTGAGATGTTGCAGGCTGAGGCTTTAAAGGTGGTTTCTGAAGGAAGAGTTATGAAACTTAAGACTTTGACAAATTCTGAAGATAAGCCTCTGGGAATCCAAATTACGGGTAGAAGAGTTTCTGATTTTAAGGAAATAATTTCTAAACTTGGAAAATACGATTTGGTTGATTTGAATTGTGGTTGTCCAGGACATTTAACGATTGATCACGGTTCGGGAAGTTATTTGATGAAATCTCCAGAAAAGATTGCTAAAATAATTTCTTTGTTAAAAGATAATTGTTTGACTGTTACTGCAAAGATTCGTTTGGGTTTTAATAAAAATAATGTTTTTAATTTAGTTAAGAAAATTGAAAATGCTGGAGCAGATGCTTTGACATTGCATCCTCGTTTAGCTTCGGATGGTAGAGATGTGAAAGCTGATTGGACTTGGTTTCCTAAAATTAAAGAGAGAATGGGAATTCCCTTGATTGGAAATGGCGATGTGTTTAAGCCCGAAGATGCGGAGAAACTTTTGGGAGTTTGCGATGGTGTTATGATTGCTAGAGGAGCTATTGGAAATCCTTTAATTTTCAAGCAAACTTTGGATTATTTAAGAACTGGAAAATATGTTGAAGAAAATTTTAAGAAGAATCTTAAGTTATATATTGAATATTTGAAGATTTCTAAGAAATATAATTTATTGAAAATGTCAAAAATAAAATATGTGGGGGGGAAGTTTTTGAGAGGTTTTGGAGGAGCGCCAGAGATAAGAAATGAATTTATGAACTTGAAAAGTTTTGAAGGTGTTGAGGATTTTGTTAGAAAGATTATTTGAGTTTTAGAACACGTTTTTTACTTTCTTTTTTGAAAATGTCAAAACAACATATGCTCCTAAAATTGCCATTAAAAATTGAAGGAATGGAGAAATAATTATCATTAAAACCATCCATCCTATAAAACTTGCAAAAGGATCATACAAAATCATAGGTATTCCTGAGTTGATAATATCAAATCCACTCTTAAAAAGATTTAATAGAAAATATCCCCAAACTCCTAACATTATTATAAAAGAAAATTCTGAAGCTAATAACGAATAATTAAAAATTGTTTTAAGTGGATTTTTTCTAGGTGAGGCTAAAACTTTCTTTGTTATAAACAATCCAAAAAAGAATCCGAAGATAATCAGAAAGAATGGAACCCCCATTCCCATCCCTGTGAAAAGTAATTCTAATAGTATAAGAATTAGAATATACTTTACTTTTTTCATATATTTGCATAAATTAAATATTTAAAGAATTATCGTTTCTTAACAATTTTATGAGAATTTTATTTTATAATTTCGATCTTATTAATTACAACATTCTCGAGAGGTTTATATGAAGAATCAACTGGGACTTCTGAAATCTTATCTACAACATCCATTCCCTCAATTACTTTTCCGAAAACAGCATAACCTGCATCTCTTACACCATAATTTAAGAAATCATTATCTACAGTATTTATGAAAAATTGACTTGTTGCTGAATTAATTGTACCTGTTCTTGCCATTGCAATCGTGCCTCGGTCATTCTTCAAACCGTTATTTGATTCAAGTTTTATTGGTTCATGAGTTTCTTTTTGTTTCCCTGTTACAGAATCGAATCCTCCTCCCTGAATCATAAATCCTTCAATGACTCGGTGAAATGTTGTATCGTCATAGAAATCTTCTTTCACATATGTCTTGAAATTTTTAACTGTGGTTGGGGCATTGTCAGGATAAAGTTCAATTATGATTTCCCCGTAATTTGTTTCAATTTTTACTTTTTCCATTTTGTTGTTTAGTATTGAGTTTCCCGTCATTTTTGCAATCCCAAAAAATGTTAGTAGAACAAGTATTAAGATTACTACCGAAATAACAATTCTTGAGTTCATTTTTATAAAAGATTTTTTTATTTTTTAAATGTTTTTAATAAATATGTTGTGGAATATATATTTTAGATAATATATTTAATCTTTCATTTCAATCTTGATATTTACAGATTTTGGAATCTGCATTCTCATAATGTGATGAAGAACTTTTTCATTTGCAGGAATGTCAATTAATCTTTTATGGATACGCATTTCTAACCTATCGAATGTTGCTGTCCCGTCACCACAAGGTGATTTTCGTGTTGTAACCTTTAGTTTTTTTGTTGGCAAAGGTACAGGACCTCGGATTGTTATTCCTGACTTTTTGGCAATTTCTTTAACAGAATTACAAATATCATTAAGTAAGTTTATGTCTGTACTATTCAATTTTATTCTTACTATTGCCATGTAAGAATAATCATAAGAGTAGTTTAAAAAGCTTTTTATACCGTTTTTCATTGTAATATTCAAAGGGGTATTTACAATGGAACCGATATTTATTCAATTAGCTGTGATATTATTTACTGCATTTATCATTTCGTTTATTGCTCGTGCTTTGAAGCAGCCAATTATAATTGGTTATATAATTGCAGGGGTAATAATTAGTCCTTTTTTGATAAAATTTGGGGCATCGACGGAAGTGATTGATGTTTTTTCTAAATTTGGGATCGCCTTTTTACTTTTTATAGTTGGTTTACATTTGAATCCAAAAGTAATAAAAGAAATTGGTACAGCTTCTTTGTTTGTTGGTTTGGGACAGATAATATTAACTTTTGGTTTGGGATTTTTAGTTGCATGGCAAATTCTTAGAATGAATATTGTTTCAAGCGCTTATGTTGGAATTGCTCTGGCGTTTTCGAGTACAATTATAATTATGAAACTGCTTTCAGATAAACAAAATCTTGATAGTCTTTATGGAAAAATTTCTATTGGTATCTTAATTATTCAGGATTTGGTAGCAATTGGTGTTTTGTTATTTGTTTCTTCTTTGTCAAGTAATAGTGCTGGTTTGCAAGGAACTGTTTTGAGAACTTTGATTGGGGGAGTAGGGTTGATTTTTGTTTTGTTCCTTATTGGCTATTTTGTATTGCCCCGACTGACAAAAAGTATTGCAAAATCTCAAGAACTTTTATTTTTGTTTTCAATTTGCTGGTGTTTTTTAGTTGCTGCTCTGTTTAGTTATTTGGGTTTATCTATAGAGATTGGAGCTTTAATTGCAGGAGTTATTTTATCTGTTACACCTTATAGTACCGAAATTAGTTCAAAAATTAGGCCATTAAGAGATTTCTTTCTTATAATTTTCTTCATAATTTTAGGATTGAATATAAATATCGGCAGTCTTAGTTCAATTGTTTTCAATGCAGTTGTTCTTTCGGCTTTGGTTTTGGTTTTCAAACCGATTATTTTGATGTTCTTGTTAAAAAATTTTAAATATACTAAGAGGACAAATTTCCTCGTTGGAACAACTTTGGCTCAGATTTCTGAATTCTCTTTGATTATACTTGGAGTGGGCGTTTCGCTTGGACACATCTTGCCAGAAATTCTTTATACTTTAATATTGACAATGGTAATAACAATTATTATTTCGACCTATATGATTCTTTATTCGAGAGAGTTCTATCCCAAAATGGCTAGATTCGCTGGATGGTTTGAAAAGAAGGGTGTTAAAGAAAAAGTATCAAAGAATAAATATGATGCAATTTTGTTTGGTTACAATAGAATTGGATTTAGTATTCTTAATGCGATGAGATCGGCTAAGAAAAAATATCTTGTTGTAGATTATAATCCAGATACGATTGCAACTTTGAATAAATTTAAGGTTCCATGTTTGTATGGGGATGTTGATGATCCTGAATTGATAAAAGATTTGCCTTTAGATAAAATTAAATTGGCAGTTTCAACTATTCCCGATTTTGAAGCTAATTTTCTTCTTGTTGAGGAAATAAGAATTGTTAATTCTAAGGCAATTATAATTGCAAGAGCTCACACAATTGAGGATGCTTTGGATTTATATAAGAAAGGTGCCAATTATGTTTTAACACCCCACTTTTTAGGAGGAGAATATATTTCCAAAATGATAAAAGAGATTGGTGTGAAAGAAAAAGATTATGATAAAGAAAAAGAAAAGCACATTCGGGTTTTGAAAGAAATGGCTGGCAGGGGACAAGACCACCCCCCTGTTGAAAGAGATTAATTATTTTTCTGGAATTTCGCTTAATTCTTCTTCGAGATTTGTTAAACCGAATAATCCAAAAAGGAATTCAAAGAATCTTAATATTATTTCGATTAGTACTATAAAAATTAAGTATGTCATTATGTTGCTAAAAAATTGTGGCAGTTGAGCAATTTGTCCGAGAATTCTCTCAAAGTTGAAGAAGTCGGGTTTTGTCATTGATACCGCAAGAAGTGTTAGGGGGAGGAATTTTGCTAGTTCTCTTGAGACGTCTTCATTGTAATATGAAGTCATTCTTATAGCCCCGATTATCGTTGCTGACAAAATAAGAATAGCTGATACAGAGAGATTTTCTGTAAGGAATATTAAAAAGATTGCAAATATTGAAAACCAAAAGAAAATTAGGAAGGGTAAAATTAAAATATATTCTGCTATGTAAAGGAAAAGTCCAATTGATTTTGATAGTATCGGGTTTCTAGATTTATTTAATTCTTTTAGATTTAAAGTTATTATATTCTTTCTCGAGATAAATCTATAGAATTTCCAAATGAAAATAGCATAAATTACTATTAATAAAACTAAAAGAAATAATCCTATGAAATTCTGAGCCCATGCTGGAAGTAATGAAAGAAAATATTTATAGAAAGCGTTTACAGTATTACTAATAACTTCTGTCACCTCTGCCATGATTTCTATAGTGACAAGTAATTTTTAAAGTTGTTGTTTACTTTCAATAAATTTAAATATAACTTTATTTTGTTTTTTTTATGTTAGATATAAAAGTTGTTCGAGAACATACAGAAAGCGTTAAGGATAATATGTTGAAGAAGTTCCAGAACGATAAATTGCATCTTGTTGATGATGTTTTGAAGCTGGATGAAGATTGGAGAAAAGTTAAGTTTGATGAAGATAAACTCCGAAGTGAGAGAAACAAGATTTCTGAAGAGATAAATAAATTAATGAAGGCTAAGAAAAAAGATGAGACGGATGAGTTAATTAAAGAGGCAAAAAGTATTCCAGATAAAATTGAAAAGCTTCAGGTTAAGAGAAAGAAATTAGAAGATGAGATTAAGAATATTATGTATAAAATTCCGAATTTTATTCATAGCACTGTTCCGATAGGAAAAGATGATTCGGAAAATGTTGAGGTTGAGAGGATTCCTCCTGGTGCGATTCCTGATAAGGGTTATGAAATATTGAATCATGCTGAGTTGGCTGAGAAGTTGCATGGTGTTGATTTTGATTCTGCGCGTGAAGTCTCGGGAAATGGATTTTATTATCTTACAGGGGATTTGGCTTTGTTACATTCGGCAATGATTTCTTATGCTCGTGATTATATGATTGGGAAAGGATTTGAGTATGTTATTCCTCCGTTTATGATTCGAAGTAAAGTTGTTGAGGGTGTTATGAGTTTTGCTGAGATGGATGCGATGATGTATAAAATTGAAGGAGAAGATTTGTATTTGATAGGTACTTCTGAACATTCTATGATTGGACGTTTTATTGGAAAGACTTTGGTTGGAAAGGATTTGCCTTTGACTCTTACTTCTTATTCTCCTTGTTTTAGGAAAGAAGTTGGTGCTCATGGAATCGAAGAAAAAGGATTATATAGATTACATCAATTTGAGAAACAAGAGATGGTTGTTATTTGTGAACCAGAAGATTCTTACAAGTGGTTTGATAAAATGTTGGGGTACACTGTTGAGGTTTTCAAGGCTTTAGATATTCCTGTGAGGATTTTGGAATGTTGTTCTGGTGATTTGGCGGATTTGAAATCTAAAAGTTGTGATGTTGAAGCTTGGAGTCCGAGACAAAAGAAATTTTTTGAAGTTGGTTCGTGTAGCAATTTGACCGATGCTCAAGCTAGAAGATTGGAGATAAGAGTTGAGAAAAAAGGAAATAGATATTTTCCACACACATTGAATAATACTGTTCTTGCAAGCCCAAGAGCTTTGATAGCATTTATGGAGAATCATCAAGATAAAGATGGAAATATAAAAATTCCCAAAGTCTTGCAAAGTTATATGGGCGGTAAGAAGATTATAAAGTTAGATAAAACTGAAAATTCCAAATAATTTAAATATTCTAAGACATTTATTTTTTTATGGTGAAGAAAAAGTTAGGTAAAATTATCCGAATTATAAAGTTTGAAGGAGATTATTCGGGTCAGGAACTTTTTGTTTTCGTAGGTGTTTTGATGATTATTGGAACACTCTTGAAATTACTTGATGTTATTTATCTTGATTCGGATTGGTTTTGGTTTGTTGCAGGTTTGGGTTTGATGGTTGAAGGTTTGATTTCAATGGTAAAGCAGAAGCGATTTAATAATAAATTTAAAGTTCTAAGTTTAGAAGAATTTAATAAATTGATTAGGAATCAAAATTAGTAAGCTTTAAAAATCGGAAGAAATATTATTCTTTATGCCTCGGTAGTTAAGTGGCTATAACACTTGCCTGTCGCGCAGGAGTTCTGGGTTCGATTCCCAGTCGAGGCGTTTATCCTATCGAAAATTTGATTTATTTCTGGATTTCTTCTTGTTTGTATGGGTCAATCTTCATGAATCCAAAAGTTCTAAGTTCTTTAAATAAAACTTGTAGCAAAGTGGTACAAGTACAAGACTGGTACAATAGATTTTAATAATTAGAATATTTCATTAAAATATGAAGAAAAAACTTAAAGAAGTTCCTTATATGAATTTTGGAGAACAAAATAAAATTATTTTGGAAGAAGAAATTGAAATAATCTCTGAATATGAGAAAATGCTTAAAAGTTGTTCCAACTCATCAATGTTAGGTTCTATTGTAGAAAAAAATATTTCTAATTTTTTAAAAAGATATTTGCCTAAAAATGTAACCATAGAAACTGGCAAATTCATAAATTCTGAAGGTAAAAAATCTCCTCAAATAGACATTTTAATATTGGATTCGCAATATCCTGTTTTATGTAGAAATAAAGATGATTCTGTTTTAGCCATAAGCGAATCGGTGATTGCAGCAATTTCAATTAAAAGTTCTATTGGACAAAGAGAAATAAAAGAAATAAATTCATGGGGTGAAAAAGTCATGGCTATATTAAAAAAAGATTATAAATCTGGATTTGAAGAATCTTGGATTTCAACTCTAGGAATTTTCTCCAAAATAAAAGAAGAAACGTTATCAAAAAATTTTGAATCTGAAACAAAAAATTGTAGGGAAATGGAAATATGTATTTTAAGAAAAAATAAATCAAGTAAAAGCGGATATAAACTTTGGTGGGAATGTTTGGATTTGCCAATGAATATTGAAACAAATGCTCCTTTGTCGGATTTTTTATATGAATTAATTTATCAAATATACTCAATTCTAGGAAATAGAAACCAAGATTACCAAGAGATATGGCATAAAGTTATAAATTATTTTAAATGGGGAACAAAAAGAAGATAATCCCCTATTAAAATCCCTAATGTTCCACACTGTACGTTTATGCGGTCGGGATGTTTATTTTAAGAAAGGTTTTCAATAGTTAATAGTTTTTGATTAAACTTTTTATTTTTCAAGAATAATTATTTCTTAGCTAATCTTGCTTTGTTAGCTTCTCTCTGAGCTTCTTTCATTTTCTTTCGAGCTTCTTTTTGTTCTTCAGTCATTGGTTTTTTTCCAGTAATTTTTTTTCTGTGCATTCCCCTTTGACTGTTTTTTCTTTTTCTTTTGTTTGCCATGAAAATTTTATATAATTTGTGTATTTATATGTTTTGTTAGTGTTTTTCGTTTGTTTAACTTAATATTATAAATGTTAATTCGTTTTTATTTAGATGAAAAAGCAATGGCATGTCTATATTCTTGAGTGTGGTGATGGTTCATTCTATACTGGTGTGAGCAATGATTTGGATAAACGGATGAAAGCTCATGCAGAAGGCAAAGGTAGTAAATATGTTTGCAAGAAAGGTTTTAGAAAATTGCTTCGAGCTAAATCTTGCGAGAATAAATCGGATGCTTGTAAATGTGAATATCAGATAAAGAAATTACCTCGAAGGGAGAAGTTGGCTTGGTTTGATGAATAGCAAATTCTTATAAACCCTGTTTAGTCTTAATTTCTATAACATTAGGTCAGTGAGTTTTGAGCGATGCATGTCTCGGAGACTTACACTCAAGATTAATTCTTGAAATTTTTGTTAATCGGTTTTGCCGATAAAGATATAACATACAGGAGAAAATAAAATGAAAGGAAAAGTAAAGTTTTTCAATCTCGAAAAAGAATTCGGTTTTATAGTCGGAGATGACGGAAAAGATTATTTCGTTCACAAGTCAGGACTTGAAGAAGGTTTGACAATTGATGCGGACGATTTGGTTGAATTTACCGTTGAAGAAGGCGATAGAGGATTGAAAGCGGTTAAAGTAAAAAAATTATAATTGTTCTAAGATGGAAAAGTTTACGAAGTTAGGATTAAGTAAGGAATTAACGGATGTTTTGAAAAAATTTGGTTTTGAGAAGCCTTCGGAAATTCAAGAGAAAACTATACCTTTAGCTTTGGCTGGAAGAGATGTTATAGGAGGTTCAGCTACAGGTTCAGGAAAAACTTTAGCTTTTGCTTCGGCAATTTTGGAAAATGTTAATTCTAATCGAGAAATTCAAGCATTGATCTTAACGCCGACAAGAGAACTTGCAGAACAGGTTTCAAATTCTATAAGGAGTTTTGGGAAAAATAAACCCGTAGATGTTCTGGCGGTTTATGGAGGGGTTCGAATTGAATCTCAAATAAGAAAGTTGTCTACCGCAAATATTGTTGTTGGAACGCCTGGGCGAGTTATTGATCATATTAGTAGAGGAACTTTAAGATTAGATAAAGTTCGTTTTCTTGTTCTTGATGAAGTGGATAGAATGTTTGATATGGGTTTTAGAAAAGATGTTGAGAAAATAATTAATTATTGTCCCAGAGAAAGACAAACAATGATGTTCTCAGCAACGATTTCTCAAGACATTGATTATCTTGCTAAGAAATACACAAGAAATCCTGTTGAAGTTGCTGTTCAATCTCAGGTTGATCCTTCAAAATTAAAACAAATTTATTATGATGTTCCAGATTATCAAAAGTTTTCTTTACTTGTTAGTTTATTGAAAAAAGAAAATTCTGATTTGGTTATGGTTTTTTGTAATACAAGAAGGAATGTTGATTTTGTTACGAAGAATTTAGCAGGTTCGGGAATTCATGCGAAAGCGATTCATGGAGGAATAGACCAGAAGAAAAGAATGAATGTTCTTGACGAATTTCATAATAAAGGATTAGGTGTTCTGGTTTGTACAGATGTTGCTGCTCGGGGTTTGGATATTAAAGGTGTTACTCATGTCTACAATTATGAAGTTCCTTTGGATACTAAAGATTATATTCATAGAATTGGAAGAACGGCAAGAGCTGGAAAAGATGGAAAGGCTATAATAATTTTGGCTTCTAGAGATTATGAGAATTTTAGATATTTAATGAATAAGGGTGATGTTGAAATAGAACAACAAGAGTTGCCTAAAATTGAAATGGTTGAAATAAAGAGAAGTTCGGGTAGGGAAAAGAATAAATTCATCAGAGGAAATCGAAATGTTGATAGAGGAAGAGGTTTTGATAAAAATCCTGACAGAATTTCAAGAAGAGAGGAAAAAGAAGATTCTGGAGATAGGGGTAATTTTAGAAAGAGTTTTAGAGCGAGTGGATATTCCGGAGGAAATTCTAGGAGAAGAGATTCTAGGGATGGTTCTCGAGGAAGAAATTCCAATAGTAAGGATTCAAGATCTCGAGATAATTCTCGGAGAAGAAGCTCAAACAATAATTCTAGATATAGTGGTAATCGGGGAAGACGGTGAATTAAATCCCTTTAACAACTTCGATACCTTCTTTTTCTAAAATATCCCATGAATTTTTCATTGATTTTTCACCGAGGAAAAATGCAATAATTCTTTTGTTTTTTCCTAATCTTTCCCGTGAAAATTCAATAATTTTTCCTGCAACTGATTCAGGATTCGACATGCTTTGAGGTGTTAAAACAACCATAATCGTGTCTACATTTTTCTGTTTTGAGATTTCGTTTAGTGCAATTTTATAATCATCGGGCGTTGCTGTTCCTAAGATGTCTAAGGGTTTTTGAGTTAAATCAAATCCATTTTCTTCGCATTGGTCTGCAATTATGGCACCGGCTCCACCGGCGTTTGTTATTATGGCTGTTTTATTTCTTGATTTTATTTTTTGGGGTTTTGGAAATGTTATCTTTGAATTTTTATTTAATGCTTCGCTTAGAGATTTTATGAGTTTAACATTTGCTTGTTTAAATGCTCCTTTATAAATTTCATAATCTGTTGCGAGACTTGCTGTGTGGCTCATTGTTGCCTTTGAACCTTCTTCAGATTTTCCAGCTTTTACTGCGACGATTTCTTTTTTGGAATTTTTGCAAATCCTAATAAATTCTTTTCCAAGTTTTAATTTTTCAATATATAAGATTATTTTTTTTGTTTTTTTATCTTTGTTAAAATATCTTATGAATTGTGTAAATGATAAATCTGCCATGTTTCCTAAACTTACAAATCCTGAGAAGCTATTATTTTCTAAGTCGGCTATATAGCTCCATAAAGCTCCGCTTTGACTTATGAATGCGATCTTTCCAGAGTTCGGAGGAGATTTTGCAAATGTTGTGTCTAATCTTTTGTAAGGATTTGCAACTCCGAAACAGTTTGGTCCGAGGACATTTATTTTGTATGCTTTTGCTATTGATTTTATTTTTGTTTGCAAGTCTTTGTTTCCTGTTTCTGAAAATCCTGCACTTATTATTATGACGTTTTTTATTTTTTTTATTCCACACTGACGTAAAATCATATTAACTGTTTCTGCTGGCGTTGCAATTATTGCCAAATCAATCTTTCCCGAAACTCTCTTTACTGAATCATACGCTATTTTTCCAAGAATTGTTTTTTTGTGCAGATTTATAGGAATTACACTTCCCTTGAAGTAAGAAAGTTTTTTCATTAAAATGTATCCAATTTTTCCAGGAGTTTCCGACGCGCCTATTACTGCTATTGATTTTGGTTTAAGAAATTTTTTCACATCACGACTTTTCATTAATGAATTTAGAAAAGTATATATAAATAAGTTTTCTTTTTATTTTATGTATTATTCGGAAAAGAGGGCAAAAGAGTTTTTGGCGGTTGGAGGTTTTGATATTTTACTTTCGGATTATTTTCAAAATCGTGATGTATTGAAGAAACTTTCAGAGCATTTCAAATTTCCTGTTGTGATGAAGATCTCGGGGGAGAAAATTGTTCATAAAGCTAAGATTGGTGGCGTTAAAATTGGAATTAAAAATTCTTCGGAAGTTTTGAGAACTTTTGACAAATTTAAAAAAATTAAAAATTTTGAAAGTGTGGTTATTCAGAAGCAAATTAAAGGTAAAGAGTTGTTTCTCGGTATAAAGAAAACTCCTGAGTTTGGACATGTTGCGTTGTTTGGTTCTGGTGGAGGAGACGTTGAAAAAGTTAAGGATATCTCGTTTAGAGTTTTTCCTCTTAGTAAAAAGGATGTTTTTGGTATGTTGAAAGAAACAAAAATTTCCAAAAAGCTTAATGAAGATGAGATTAAATTAATTTCTAAAAATTTAATGAAGCTTAATTCTTTAATTAAACGAAATCCCTCAATTATTGAGTTGGATATTAATCCATTAGTTTTATATGCAGGAAAAGCACAAGTTGTTGATGCAAGAATTGTGTTTGAATAATTCAAAACATTTTTATATATCTAATATCTTGATTCGTTATGCCCAAAATAAAAGTGGATAAAAAGAAGTGTATTGGTTGCGGGAATTGTGCTTCTGTTTGTAGTAATTTTGTTATGGATGGTGATAAGGCTAAAGTTAAGAAAGCCAGTGTAGATAAAATTACTTGTGAAGAAGATGCTGCTGAGGAATGTCCCGTCGGTGCTATAATTATTTCTAATTAACAATAAGTTTAAATAATATTTTCTTTTGTTAACAGTATGAGGTGGAATATTCTTATAGGCGGTAAAGCGGGTCAAGGAATAAATAAACTTTCAAAGATTATTTCTAATACTCTTCTTAGTTATGGTTATTATATTTTTAATTATAGAGATTATCCTTCTGTTATTCGTGGAGGTCATAATTTTAATATACTTTCGATTTCGGATAAACCTGTTGAAAGTCATGAATCTGAGATTGATATTGTTGTTGCTCTTGATGAAAATACAAAAAAAGTTCATAAAAAAAATTTAAAGAAAGAGGGGATTCTTATTGATTACAAAGGTTTTCTTAAGTACGGTCTTAATTTGAATGTTGCTTTATCTGGGGCCTTGATGAAACTTCTTGGTGTTGATGAAAAATTTTTGTTGGATGAAATGAAGAAAGAATTTAATAAAAAATCTTCTTATGAAAGAATTTTAAAAATCGCATCAGAAGGTTATCGTCATTATGATTCTAAATTTCATCTGAAAAAATTGGATAATAAATTAACTTTGATGTCTGGAAGTAAAGCAATTGCGTTAGGAGCAGTTAATTCTAAACTTGATATTTATATTGCTTATCCTATGACTCCTGCGACGAATGCACTTCATGAACTTGCAGGATTGCAAAAGAAATATGGTCATTTGACTTTTCAGGCAGAGAATGAAATCTCTGTTGCAAATATGGCTCTTGGTGCTAGTTTTGCTGGTGCAAAAGTTATGGTTGGAACTTCAGGAGGAGGTTTTGATTTGATGTCCGAGACTTTGAGTTTTCAAGGTATTTCTGAAATTCCATTGACAGTTTATCTAGCCTCGAGAGTTGGTCCTGGTACAGGGGTTCCTACTTATAGTTCTCAAGCTGACTTGGATATTGCTTTGCGTGCAGGTCATGGTGAGTTTCCCAGAGTGGTTATTGCTCCTGGAAATCCTAAGGAGGCTATTGAAAAAACAAATGAAGCACTTTATCTTTCTCATAAATATAGTTGCCTTTCTATTTTGCTCTCAGATAAACATATTGCGGAAAGTGAGTTTACACATAAAAGTAAAATAAACAATCCTCTTAATGTTAAAGTTACTAGAATGATTCCTGGCGAGGGAAATAAAATTGTTCGAGCTTCAAGTTATGAACAAAATTCTCATGGACTTACAACTGAGGACCCTGAATTAACTGTTAAGAATAATAATGCTCGTATGAAGAAGTATGAAGATTTGAAAAAAGAATGTAAAAAATTTGAGATGATTAAAGTTCATGGTAAAAAGAATAGCAAGAATTTAATTGTGGGATGGGGTTCTACTCGTGGCGCGATTTTAGATGCGATTGATGGAATGAATTTTAAATTTTTGCAAGTTTTGTATATGAAACCTTTATCTTCTGAGATAAAGGATGAAATAATGAAAGCAAAGAATGTTTTACTTGTTGAAAGTAATGTTACTGGTCAATTAGGAAGGTTGATAAGAGAGAGATTTGGAATAAAAATTGAAAATAGATTATTGAAATATGATGGTAGACCTTTTACCTCTAATGAATTGAGAAAATATTTGGAGAAATTGAAATGGTAAAAGATTCAAGAAATGCAGAGATGAAGGGAGCTCCTTTGAGGACTGACGAGAAAATTACTTGGTGCCCTGGATGTCCTGATCATATGATTCTTGAGAGTTCTAGGAGGGCGATAATGTCCTTGATGAAACAAGGTTTCAAAAGAAAAGATTTTGCTATGGTTTCGGGAATTGGTTGTCATGGCAAGATTTTTGATTATCTTAATATCTCAGGAGTTTACGGTTTGCACGGGAGACCAATTCCTGTTGCAGAAGGAATGAGACTTGGAAATCCTAATCTTAATGTTTTGGTTTTTGCAGGTGATGGTGATACATATAGTGAAGGTATTGAACATTTTATTCATGCTTGTAGATTTAATTCTGACATCGCTTTAATTGTTCATGATAATCAATCTTTTTCTTTGACGACTGGTCAGGCTACACCTACGAGTCAAAAAGGATTTAAAACAAAAGCAGAACCTTATGGGGAATTTTACAAACCTCTTAATCCATTGCATTTGGCTTTGTCTGCTGGAGCCACATTTGTTGCAAGATGTAATGCTCGAGATATCGAACATACACAAAAAATTATTGAGGAAGCTGTAAAACATAAAGGATTTGCTTTTGTTGAAGTATTGCAAGATTGTCTTGTTTTTAATCTGGAAGTTAATGCTAAAGATGAATGGATGTACAAATTGCCTGATAAAAATAGAAGTTTGGATGAAGCAATGAAACTTGCGAGGGAATTTGATTATTCTTCTAGAACAGGTAAAATTCCTTTAGGGATTTTTTATAAGGAACGCCGGCAAACTTTTGATGAAGAGTGGCCTCAGCTTGAACTCTTGAAAAAAAAGAAAATCGGATGGAAGGATTTGAAAAGATAAAATGAAAAAGATTTTGGTTGTTTATTATTCATTACATGGAAATACAAAGAAAGTTGCTAAAGCTATTGCGAAATCATTTAATGCAGATGTTGAAGTGATAGTTGATAAAAAAGATAGAAGTATGTTAATTAATTGGTTTATGAGTGCTTCGAATGAAGAATTGAGGACTTCCACGAAGATAGAGACGTCTATAAAAAATCCTGCTGATTATAAATTAGTTATAATTGGAAGTCCGATTTGGGAAGGAATCGTTCCAGCTATAAAAGAATATTTGAAAACTAATCGGTCTAAATTCAAGAAAGTGGCTTTCTTTTCAACGTTCGGTGCAAGTGCTGAGAATGCTTTTTATCAAATGGAAACTATAATTAATAAAAAGCCTTTGGCAACGTTAGAAATTCAAGATAGGCAGGTAAAAAATAGAGAATATAAAATTAAAGTTAAGAAGTTTTGCAGTGAAATAAAGAGGGGTTTGTAATGGCGTTCAAAAAAAATAACATTCTAAAAATTCTCCAAGAATTGAAAAAAGGTAAAAAGATGGTTGCTCTTGTTGCGCCAAGTTTTGTTGTGGATTTTGGTTACCCTGAAATAATTCATTATTTGAAACAACTTGGTTTTGATAAAATTGTTGAATTAACGTTTGGTGCCAAGATGGTTAATAGAGAATATCATAAAGCTCTAAAAAAGTCAGAAGATAAACTTGTGATTTCTTCTGCTTGTCCTGGAATTGTTAATACTATCAAGAATACTCGTCCCGAACTTGTTAAAAATTTAGTTTTGGTTGATAGTCCGATGGTTGCTATGGCTAAAATTTGTAAGAAACATTTCCCTAGTCATAAAACTGTTTTTTTATCTCCGTGTGATTTTAAGAAGATGGAAGCAGACAAATCAATATTTCTGGATTATGTTATTGATTATGAACAGTTTCGAAATTTGATTGTAAAATTAAAACTGAAGAAATCGAAAAAGAAGATTTTATTTGATAAATTTTATAATGATTATACTAAAATTTATCCTTTGTCGGGAGGTTTAAGTATGACTGCTCATCTTAAAGGTGTCTTGAATGAAGATAAGATTTTGATTATGGATGGTATTGCAAATGTAATAAAATTTTTAGAAAAAACTGATCCTAAAAT
>CAYVIQ010000001.1:0-29930 GCA_964451595.1 Candidatus Woesearchaeota archaeon | reverse complement strand
AGTTCAAGACGTTGGAAAAAGAAAGGACAAATGCGTTGGAAATGGCAACGTAAAAGACTTAGAAAAGAAAAGCACAAACGTAAGGTAAGACGTTCTAGAAGTAAGTAGTTCTAAATAGAATTCTAAAACAACAATTCTTAAAAACAAAAAGGAGATTAAATTTTATGGTAAATTTGTATAGACCTTCTGGAAGACATGAAGTGAAAAAATTAAGTGAACTTCTAGACAATTATATTAATTATAATTCGAAATTTGCCGAAGCAAAATTATCAAATATGATTCTAGATGGAGAAGATTTGGTTGAATCAATGAGACTTTTAGAATTTGATATAGAAAGCAGTTATACTCGTCTTATAGAAGATATAAGAAAAGTTGTTGATCAAAAAGAAGGATCAATTGCAGATAAATTAAGATCAATATTGGACGAACATTCTTAAAACATCCATTTCATCACAATAACCTTTATTAACTAAAATCTAATATTCTAACTATGGTGAGCGAAATTTGGACAGAAAAATATCGTCCTTCAAAATTCTCTGAAGTCGTCGGACAGGAAGATATCATAAAACGTGTTGAGTCTCTAACAAACTCATTAAACATCCCTCATCTCCTTTTTGCAGGACCTGCTGGAACAGGAAAATCTACCCTTGCATTAATAATCGTAAAACAACTTTATGGAAGCAATTGGCGTGAAAATTATCTTGAACTAAACGCTTCTGACGAAAGAGGAATTAATATTGTTAGAGAAAAAGTAAAAAATTTCGCAAGAACAAAATCAATTGGTAATGTGCCTTTCAAAGTAATCTTCCTAGACGAAGCCGACGCTTTAACCCCAGAAGCTCAACAAGCTCTAAGAAGAACCATGGAAAATTATTCTTCAACTTGTCGTTTCGTACTATCTTGTAATTATTCCTCAAAAATAATTGATCCAATACAATCACGTTGTGCAATATTTAGATTCAAACTCTTAGAAAAAAAGGATATTGAAAAATATATAAATAGAATTTCAGAATTTGAGAAGCTAACAATAAGTCCTGAAGCAATAGAAACACTTTACGAAGGTTCAGAAGGAGATTGCAGAAGGGCAACAAACTTATTACAATCAACTGCTTCAATATCTCCAAGCATCACTTCCGAATTAGCATCAACAATAATATCTAATGCAAAACCCAAAGACATCAAATTAGTTCTAGATTATGCTCTTGCAGGAGATTTTCAAAACTCAAGGGAAAAACTCTTAGATGTAATGTTAAAAGAATCTATTTCAGGGCAAGATGTTATAAAATCTATACAAAAAGAAATCTGGAATCTTCCAATAGAACCTGAAATTAAAGTAAAACTTACAGAAAAAACAGGCGAAGCAGAATTTCGAATTGTCGAAGGTTCAGATCCATTTATCCAACTTCAAGCTCTACTTGCAAGTTTCGTTCTTGCAGGTTTAGGAAAGGAATAAAATGAGAAAACCAATTCCTAAAAGAAGTAGGCAAAGATTCGACGGGGGATTAAATTATTTTACAAAAGATTGTTCTAGTTGTGAATTTTACAGAGACTTTGATGAAACAAAACTTTGTGGAAATGGTTTGGTATTCAAATATTTGGTCGAAAGAGAAAAAGGACCGAAGGCCTGTGTTGTAAAGCATAATACAAAAGACTTATCCGAAAATGGACGTTCAATAAATTATTTAGACAATTACCTCTTAGGAAATATTGGTTCCCAAGAATTAAATTCAGGGAAGTATATTTTTCCAAAAAGAGGAAAACACAGATCCAGTTTAGTACAACTAAAATTAAATTTCCAAGATGGGGGAACAAATAAATGACAAGACCTTGGGTAGAGAAATACCGTCCAAGAACATTTGAAGAAATCAAAGGACAAGAAGAAGCAATAGTAAAAATAAAAAAATTTTTAAGCGATTTCAGTATTGGAGAATTAACAAGAAAACAAAAACAAGCTTTACTATTACACGGAACTCCTGGAACAGGAAAGACAACATTAGCACATGTTGCAGCAAAAGAGTACAACGCAGAAATATTTGAACTTAATGCTTCGGATTTAAGAAATAAAGACAAAATGAGAGAAATTCTTAAACCTGCAATGGAACAAATGTCTTTAACTAAAAAAACAAAATTAATTCTTGTTGACGAAGTTGACGGAATTTCAGGATATCAAGACAGAGGAGGAATACAAGAATTAATTTCACTAATTGAAGAATCTAAGTTCCCAGTAATTTTAACAGCAAATGACGCATGGTCAAAAAAACTTTCGGCAATAAGAAAATATTGCGATATTTTAGAATTAAAAGAAATAGATTACAAAATAATCCGTGAAGTTTTAGCGGAAATAATAAGAAGAGAAGGAAAAGAAATAGAACAAGATTCCTTAACAAAAATATCGGTAAAATCTGCAGGAGATTTACGTGCAGCAATAAATGATTTACAAACAATTTCGAATTTAGTGAATTCTGATTCAAACCAAATCGACTTTGATCAAAGAAACAAAGAACTAGATATTTTTAACGCACTAAAAAGAGTATTTCAACAAAAACCAACCGAAGAAATCCTCGGAATTTATGATAAAGTAAATATGCCCTTAGACGAGATATTTTTATGGATTGAAGAAAATATTCCAGCAGAATATTCAGGAAAAGAACTTGCAATTGCATATGATAAATTAAGCCGAGCAGATGTTTTCAAAGGAAGAATTTACAAACAACAATACTGGAGATTCATGGTTTACGAAAATATTTTTTTAAGCTACGGAATCGCAGCAGCAAAAAAAGAAAATAAATATGGATTTACAAAATACAAAAACCCAACAAGAATTTTAAAAATCTGGATGAACAATCAGCGAACAGCAAAGAAAAAATCTATAGCTGAAAAGTATTCGAAAGTCACACATGTAGGATTAAAACGTGCAATGTATGAATTCCCAATAATAAAACAAATTATAAATTCAAATGTTAAAATCGCAAAAGAACTAAAATTATCCGAAGATGAAATACAATATCTGAAAAACTAAAAACTTTTTAAAGGTAAATATCCAAAACAAAGGATGAATTGTGGAAAAGCGATAAAAGGAACTAAGAAATTAGAAGAAATGTTCTATTGAAGAATTAGCTGAGAATACAAAAATAGACGTAGGAATTCTTGAGGGAATCGAAAAAGGAAAAATAAAATTAACAGGCGAAAATTTTCAGAGAATAAAGAGATATTTTACAATATCAGATAAATACTTTATGCACTTATCTGAAAGAAATTATTAAATCAGCAAAACATTTCTCCAAAATCTTCAGATAGAATTTCAAGCTCTCCCAACTCTTTTTCATCAAACTTTTTTTTAGAAAATCTATCGAAAGTGATTTTTATCGCATCTCGATTAAGAACATTTCTAAAAGGATCTTCTCCATTATAATATGATATCCAAGATTTATCTAAGGTATCCATGGAAGAATAAAGTTCTTTGCTTTCGGGAAAATTCTCCTCTGTATCAAAAGCCAATTTATCAAGAACGGAATACTTATCACGCCTATCAAAGAAAAATTTATTGAAATCTGTCCAATCATGATTATACTTTACAACCCCCTTAGGAAGATTATTAAAAATTCCTAAAAGAACATCATAAACACCATATTCATTTTCTTCCATAATAAAAAAACAAAATCAAAGTTTATAAGTATTATCTAACCAAGGAATATATAAATTAATAACACTGAGCACCCTCAGTACTTTGACCAGTAGACAATGTCCAACCAAATCCAGGTGAATAACTATCCGAGGGCAATTCTGTATCACACACTTCTGGAGCACTACCTTCTGTGAAAGATTGACAAACCGCATCTAACATAGCTGCAGGACTTCTACCACTTGAAACTTTAACTCCATTGATAACTAAAGTAGGACTTCCGCCAACACCATATTTTTCATTAAGCTCTTTATCAACATCAAACAAAGGATATTTTCCACTTAACCAACTTGAAGTATCATCCTTGTTTGCAGATACACTAAACTCTTCATCAGCAACTATGAAACAACTTTCTAAAGCATCTTGATCAACACCTGTCTCAACCAAACAACTTGGACTATCTCCTTCTTCAAGGAAACATTCCAAATAATCATTAAATACGTTTTCCTGTTCTTTCTGTATACAATACTGTCTCAAGTTTTCCTCAACTTCACCATACGAAGGATGCATAGCATAATAAACAAATCTCAAGTGGAAATCAATTTTATCTCCAAGTAAATTCAAAACAGGCAATAGACCTTTCTCAGCCTGGGTACCATACGGACAATAACTCATAACAAACAATTCAACGGAAGGTTTACCTGACTTAGGAATATTCTGGTCAACACTTTCCGTCGAACTCGGAGCATCTTCAATAGAACCAACAGAAGCTAAAACACTTCCCATATAATAACCATCTTTAGTAAAATAAATTGGAACTTCCTGTCCACTGTAATCAACAATAACCTTATAGAATCCTTCTTCTTGAGAAACAGAAACTAAAGTTACACTTCCTTGACCTTGTAACAGTTCTAAATTAACAAAATCAACTGCTTTTGACCCAATTTTCGATTCAGAAATAACTTTTCCAGTACCTCCAGAAAAACCCGAAAAAACCATAATCAAAACAAGGATACCTAAAACAATAGAAGAAATTATCCAAGGATTATCACGAACTATTTTAGTAACGGAAGATTTTTTTCTATGATGTGCATGATGCACCGGGTGTGATTCGTGCTTCTCTTCTTCCATCACACAACTATGAAATTTTCCTTTAAAAACATTTTGGTAAAAAGGAATTTCAAATCCCAAAAAACATCAAAAGAATTAAAAGTATTGTTAACCAAAGAGAATTATGTCAAAAAAATTAATTGCTAGAGGTGTGAAAAACCCGCTGGAGATTTTCAATGGCTTATGATATAATCGTGGGAAGAAATTCTTCAGACAAGAAAAATTTCAAAGAAAGAGGATTAATTTATCTCGGAAAAGGATATGTGAAAATGGGTCAATATACTTCATTAAGCAACAAAATTTATATGGATATTGCAAGATCCCATGTCATACTTGTAGCAGGTAAAAGAGGTTCAGGAAAATCGTATACTCTGGGGGTTCTAGCAGAAGAACTCTCAAAATTACCAAAAGAAGTTTCAGAAAATATTGCTTCATTAATATTCGACACAATGGGAATTTATTGGACAATGAAATTTCAAAACGAAAAAGACAAAGAACTTTTACAAGAGTGGGATTTGAAACCTCAAACTACTGCGGTAAAAGTGTTTGTGCCATTTGGGTATTATCAGTCGTATGTTGAGAAAGGTATGCCCATTGACGAGAAGTTTGCTTTAGATATTGCAGAAATGAACGCAGAAGATTGGATTTTAACTTTTGGTCTTGATATAATAAATCCTATCGCTGTCCTAATAGAGAGGACAATAAATAAAATAAAACAAAAAGGAGAATATTCCATAAAAGATATAATTGAAGAAATAGAAGCAGACAAAAAAAACACTCAAGAAAACAAAAATGCAGCAATAGGATTATTTGAAGCTGCCGAAACTTGGGGAATTTTTTCAAACAGTTCAGTAAAACCAACAAAAATAAAAGATTTAATCAATGCAGGAAAAACAACCGTCCTAGATTTAAGCGTGTATAATTCTGTGGGAAGTTTCAACATTCGAGCTTTAGTTATAAGCCTTCTATCAAGAAAAATGTTTAATGAAAGAATGGCCGCAAGAAAACTTGAAGAAATAAAAGCAATCTCAAGAGGATTAAGTTACGGAATTAATGAAACAAAAAAAGAAACACCCTTGACATGGATATTCATAGATGAAGCCCATGAATTTTTGCCTCTTGAAGGAAAATCTTTAGCAAGCGATGCACTAATACAATTACTTCGTGAAGGAAGACAACCTGGAATTTCTTTAATTCTTGCAACTCAACAGCCTGGAAAGATTCATCGAGATGTTATGACTCAATCAGATATTGTAATCTCCCACAGAGTAACTTCCGCTCCAGACTTAGAAGCTCTAAACCAAATTATGCAAAGTTATTTACTAAAAGGAATAAAAGAGAACATGGATGACCTCCCTACGCTAAAAGGTTCAGCAATAATTCTTGATGACAATTCAGAGAGAATTTATCCTATGAGGATACGGCCCAGATTTACATGGCACGGAGGCGAAGCTCCAACAGCAATAGAAAAAGAAAAAGAACTCTAATCAAGTCCAAAAAATACAACATACAAATTCTTAAAAACCGCTAAACTTTTCGAATAAAATGAAAGTAAATCAAGAATATCTAAGCGAATTTTGTAGAACATTCAATGTATTGCAAAAAGGTTATCTAACTGGGATAAACAAATCAAAAATAAATTATACTTTTGGGATACCAATTGAAAAATTAGAAAACATTACAACCAAAAAAACATTAAAAGAAAAAATAAACGAGTATTTTACAATCAATAGCGAAGTAGAAAAAGATCTTGCATTTGAAGTAGAAAACACTTATAATAATCTTTATCCTACAAAATCTTAAAATCGATCCTAACTCTAATTTTATAAGGAGCTATTTCTCCTGCATGTTTTATTTCTAGAATTTTAATTTTTTTCTTTGCATTCTTAGCTTCAAATTTTATTTGTTCAACAATTTTTCCAATATCTTCAATTTTACAAAAACCATAATAAGAAATTCGTGTTCCTTTTTTTGAAACTTTAAATGCATCCTCTAAAAAAGTATCTTTCAAATTTGGCCGAGCCATAACAATAAAATCAAAATTTTTGTTTTCCTTACGAAACTTTTCACAAATTCTTTTTGCATCGCCATTAACTAATTCGATTCTATCTTTAACTTTATTCAAATCCAAATTTAACTTAGCATACTTATTAGCCTCACGATTAATCTCATTAGAATAAACCTTCTTAACAGAAGAATTTTTAGCTATAACTATACTAAAAGGTGCAACACCAGCAAACATAACAAAAACTTCATCACCCTTTTTTGTCATCTCTGCAATTTCTTTTCGTTCATTGCTCAATCTCGGAGAAAAATAAGTTGTATCAACATTGAATCTAAAAACACAACCATTCTCTCGATACAAAACTTCTTTATTTTTTTCACCAGCCAAATAACGAGTTTCCATTTTTCTCAAACGACCTTTAAAATTTCCAGATTTTTCAAGAACCGTTTTTATGCTCAAATGTTTTTTCAAGATGTCTTCAGCAAATTTTTTCTTATCTCTAGCACGGATACCATCATTAAAATTAACAATCGCAATATTTCCCAAAACATTAAATGACTTTTGAATTACCATAAAAAAACATAATTTTCAACATATTAAAGTTTTCCGAAAAGCTAAAATTTAAAACCAGCGATTTGTTTAGAAAGAAATGAGTTTGAGTGGCTTACTTTATGGTATAGATTTCAACACAGTACTTCTAGTAACATTTTTCATAATTGTTTTCGCAATGTTAATGTTCATTCTTAGAAAAACTGCCTTCGGAAAGAATAACTCAATAGCAACAGTAATCTCACTTGCAATATCCTTCATGGCTATGTACGGTCTAAACAGAACAAACTTTGATTTAACAATCCAATTTTACAAACTAGGAATTCCTGAGGATAGTCTCTACATAGCAATGCCCATATTAACGATAATTTTTCTTTTCTTTTTATCAAGAAAGACAAACCCTGAAACAGAAACAAAGAGATTTTCATTCGGGAGATTCTTAACAATCCTAGGAGGATTAATGCTTCTTTTAGGTTTAATGCCTTTCATCTACCAAAAAGCATTCATGATTGGCTTAGGTGCGGGATTGGTTGTAGTAGGGATGATAATAAGTAAAAAACAAGGGAAAAGAATTTTGACTACAACTGGAAGAGGAATTGGACAAGTTGGAAGATATGCTGGAAAAGAACTAGCTGCAACTGGAAAGGGAATCGGTCAAGCAACAGGATATACAAAAGATCAAATTAAACAAATGAGACATGAAGTTAAGAAAAGAAAAAGGGCTGCAAGAATTGCACAAATCAGACAAGCTAAAATAGAAAAAGAAAATCTCGAAAAACTTCAGAATAGAGAAAACGAAATGCAAAGAAAGAGGGTTGCACAAGAACAAGAAGAAATTGCAAGAAAAATGCGTCAACAACAAAAATCTCAACTTGCCCTACCTTATGCAAAACAACAATTAGCTTTACCCCCTCACGAACAAAAAAAATACATAAAAAACGAAAGATTAAGAGAAAGATCCATCCAAAATTTAAAATCACTTTATAATCAAAAATATCAAGAAGCAATTAAACAAGCAAATTTTACAGCAAAAGGGGTCCCAGGAGCGAAAGAAAAATACATTCGATTACAAAAAGAAATGGAAAGGATTGTTAACAAACTAAATAAAATCTAAAACCACTTACCCAAACTCTTTTGAGATTGTTTCTTTTTAATTTCTCTTAATTTCTCAAGTTGTTTTTCAATACGCTCATCAGAAAATTCATGTCTCTCAACTAAAATCTCTTTAAGCTTTTCTTCATCAACTTTTGGAAAATCAATTTCATAATCTCTAACATCTGCCTTGTGAAACAATTCATAAATTTCTTTCCAATCAAATTTATCTTCTTCAGATAAATCATTTAATTTATCTTCAACACTTTTAAAAATCTCAAATGGATATTTATATTTCTTGACAATATCTAAAGCCTTTTTTTGACCGATCCTCGGAATGCCTTTAGGATTATAATCAGTCCCTACCAGAATTCCTAAACAAATTAACTGATCCAAATTTATTTCATGATAATTCAAAACTTTTTCAAGTTCGATAATCTCAGGTTTAACTTCAACATAACCATTAAAAGTTTTTCTTCTCCTTGACAATGTCAAATTTCTAACAAGTTTGTCTGCACCAAAAAGCAAACTATCATAATCTTGCGATGCAGATGCATAAACAGATTTCTTAACATGGCACAAATAAGCTGCTTCTGCCTCACCTTCGCCAGGAGCCTGAATAACCCCAATTCCCATGGCTTCTAAAAGTTCTTTACTTTCTGAAATCATTTCGTCATTCAATCTAACCATCTGAGAACTATAACTTTTCATTCGGTCAAGATTCTCTTCTGACTTTGCTTCTTCATATCTCTCTTTAGCCAAATCTCTCGCACTACCTCTCTTTGCATGTATCTTCCTCTTTAAATCAGGAGGTTTACCATCAAAAACATAAACAAGTTTAACACCCAAATTCATAAGACTAATATTTCTATAAAAAATCCCTGATAAATGAGAAGTGATTCTTTCCTGCGAATCCATAAGAGGCGTTCCATCTGGCTGACGAATCGTACTTAAAAATTGGTACAATGCATTAAATGCATCAACACAAAGAATTTTTCCAGACAAATCTTCTATCTCGATTTCTTTCCGAGGAATAATCTCTCGAATGTTTAATCCCATAATAAATCAAAATAAAATAAATATAAATAACTATCTACGAGAATCATTTTCGATTATATCGTCAAGTCGTTCATATATTTTTTTTAAACAATAATCCTTATCCCTAATTATTCCAAGATATTCCTGTCTAACCTCATTAATAATCACCGATTTAGATCTTTTGTTACCATAAAAAACATCAATATATTCAACAGGATATGTTTTTTTAAGCTCATCTTCAATTTCAAAACCTGCTTCAGAGCTTAACACAAAATATTTTCGTATATTTCCATTTAACAAAGCTTTTTGTCTTGCGCCTTCCAACGAATGCAATTTATCAACATAATTTCGCTCTTTTCTTAAGTTTCTTTTCATAAATTAACTACTCTAAAATTATATATAAACTTTTCTATGTTCAAATTCCCAAATTATAAAAACTAAATTAAATTAATTAAAACATGAAAACTGACTTCATCCCAATAGACTATGATTACTTTGATTTCGAGGGAAAAAATTATATAAAAATATTCGGTAGAAATTCAGAAGAAAAAAAGATTTGTCTAATTGATTCTTGTCCAATTTACTTTTGGGCAATTCTTAATTCAAATGCAAATAAAAAAGAAATAGGAGAACTAATAAAAAAAACTGAAAAAATACAACTTGACTCTAAAGGTAGAAAAACAAAAATAGAAAAGATTGAAATCCATGAAAAGAAATTTCTTGGTAAAAAAGTCAAGGCACTAAAAATATTTGCAACAAACTACAAAGATTTCTTGGAGATAGCGAGCAAAATTGATAGAAAAAAAGTAGACAAAATTCGTGGCACAGATTTAGGATTCATCTCGCATTATATAATCGAAAAGAAAATAAATCCTTTAGAATGGTATGAAATCGAAGGAGAAATGCTAAACAATTCCAAAGAATTCGGAGGCATTGATAATATTCTAGACGTCGATTTTTGCATAAAACTAAACAGTTCAAAAAAAATTGTAAAACATGGATTATTCAATCCAAAAATTCTAGCATACGATATAGAAACAACCGAATTTGAAATTGGAAAAGGAGAAATACTAATGATTTCTCTTGTAGGGAAAAATTACAAAAAAGTTTTAACATGCAAAAACCCTTCAGAAAAATCCTTTGTGCAAAAACTTAAAGATGAAAAAGAACTAATTGAAACATTCATAAAAGAAGTGAGAAAATTTTCTCCAGACATACTTACGGGATATTTTTCCGACGGTTTCGATATGCCTTACATAAAATCTCGAGCAGAAAAATACAAAATAAAATTAAATTTAAGTCTTGATGAATCACAGCCAAAATTCTCCCGCGGACCTGCTGGATCTGGAATGGGAACCGCAAGAACAAAAGGAATTGTACATTTAGATTTACTAAAATTCATAAAGAATGCATACTCTCAATATTTACAATCTGAAACACTCTCCTTAAATGAAATTTCGTCAGAACTTTTAGGCGAAAAAAAAGTAGAATTTAATTTAGCTGAAGAACTTAAGAAAAAAGAAAAAGACTGGGATTTATTTTATGAATATAATTTACAAGATTCGGCACTAACTTTCAAACTTCTTGAAAGAGTTTGGCCAGATATTGAAGAAATAACATCCCTAACAAAAGAACCATTGTTCAACGTTTCAAGAACGACAATGGCAGGAAATTTTGAAGATTTTATAATCCATAATTTGGAAAGATTTAATGAAATTCCTGAAAGAAAACCTCACAACCCTGAAGTTCTAGAAAGAAGACAAAGAGAAAAATACGAAGGAGCTTTTGTATTTCAACCAAAACCCGGACTCTATGAAAATATTGGTTTCTTTGATTTTTCAAGTATGTATGGAAGTGTAATTGTGACATACAATTTATCCAAATCAACATTAACTGAAAATAAAAAAAATTCATACAAAGCAGTCCTCGGAGAAAAAGACTTCTTTTTCTCAAAAGATAGAGGCTTCATATCAGAATTACTTGAAGAAATAATTTTGAAGAGAAGAAAATTCAAAGAGGAATATAGCAAAAACCCAAACCCCCTATTCAAAGCAAGAAGTAATGCATTCAAACTAATTGCAAACGCTGCTTACGGTTATCAAGGGTTTTTCGGAGCAAGATATTACTCGCTCGAAGCCGCTGCATCAACAGCATATTTCGCGAGAGAGAACATAAAAAAAGCGATAAAAATATTCGAAAAAGATAATTTCCAACCAGTATATTCAGACACAGACTCTATCGCAGTTTTATTAGATAAAAAAACAAAAAAGCAGGCACTGGAACTATTAAAGAAAATAAATTTGAATCTTCCCGGAATAATGGAATTAGATTTAGAAGGATTTTTCAAACGAGGTCTCTGGGTAACAAAACGTTCAGGTGAATACGGAGCAAAAAAAAAATATGCACTTTTATCTGAAGATAACAAAATAAAAATTAGGGGATTTGAAACAGTAAGAAGAGATTGGTGTAATCTAGCAAGAGAAGTTCAAAACAGAATAATAGAACTTGTACTTAAAGAAGGAAACGAAAAATCCGCAGTAGAATATCTAAAAAAGATAATCAAAAAAGTAAAAAATCGAGAAGCAAATAAAAAAGAACTAATAATAAGAACACAACTGAAAAAACCTTTATCCGAATATAAAGCAATATCTCCACATGTTGTAGCTGCAAAAAAAATGAAATCTTTGGGAATTCCTGTTTCGGAGGGAAATCTAATTGAGTATTATCTTGCAGAACCCGAATCAGGGAAAGCTTCTTCAAAACTAGTAAGAGACAAAGTAAAATTACCTCTTGAAACAGGAGAATATAATATTAAATACTATCTTGAAAAGCAAATTCTTCCTGCAGTGGAAAATATTCTCCAAGTTTTAGATGTCAATGTCAAAGATTTAATCAATAAAAAAAAGCAAACATCTCTAGCAGATTTCTAACCAAAACCTTTAAATAATACTATTATATAGTAATAACATGAAAAAGAAGAGTAATTTAGACAATCTAATAAAAAAATATGAAGAAGAAATACCTTTAGAATTAGTCGAAGCTATAAAAAATTATCAAGACCAGATGAATTTATTAAAAGAAGAAAATACAAAAAATGAAATTGAATATTTAAAAAAAGAAAAAGAATACCAGAAGACAATTGAAAATCATAATCTAATCAAGGGTATGGTTTTACATGATCTGAGAGGACCTTTAGGAAGAATAACTCAAGCAAATGAACTCTTAGAAAATAAATTATATTCTTCAGAAGAAGAGAAAAACTGGCTTCACGAACAAATTGAAAAAAATTCAAGACGAAGTTTAAACATTGCAAACATCATAAATCTTAGCAATCTAAAAAAAGTTGATCTAAAAAAAAATAGAGAATATTTTTCTCTAGAAGAAATAGCCAAAGAAAACGCTTCATCAGTTACAAAAGATTTATCTGAAAACAATCTGATATTGAATTTAAAATACAATCAAAATTATGAAAAACCAATCCAAATATATTCAAATAAAGATGCATTCTTCACTATCTGGTCTACGTTATCAGGAAATAGTCTAAACTATGCCCCAGAAAATACAAGAATAAAACAAGGAATACGATTAAACAATTCGGGAAATCTTGAGATAATAATGGAAAACAAAACTGATGGAAACGAAAAGAGAAAACTAGAAGGTCTCGGAAAAGGTTATGGATTTAAATTTGTAAAAGAAATTATTAAAGAATTGGGTGGACGGATAGAAAAATACGATAAACAAATAATAGACAAAACTTATCAAGTCTCTCAAAAATTTGGAAACCAATATAATTCAAAGGAAGTAAAAGATAATTATGGAGATTTTTCCATAAAAATTACTATCCCCATATCAGAACTATCTGAAGAAGAATAATCCAAAACTTTTTAATTCTAATTGAGTTCGATTAATCATGGAAAAAACAAACTCTCAATTAGGAGATTTAGTAGAAATTCATTTGATGAAAACAATTTATGAAGGAACACTTTTGGAAAGTCCAGAAACTGAAACCGTTTTACTTAAATTAGGTACTGGATATAACATTGGATTTAACAAAAAAGATATTTTAAAAATTAAAACTCTAAAAAAATCAAGACCTTCTGAAGAAAAATTAGAAATTAAAAAAAATCCAAAAAAACCAAATGTTGCAATGATTATTACAGGGGGTACAATCGCTTCGCGTTATGATTCTAAAACTGGTGGAGTTCATCCTTTAGACACCCCCGAAAGTTTATTTAAATTCTACCCCGAACTTTTTGAGAAAGTAAATATTTCAAGAGTAGAAATACCTTTTATGAAATGGTCGGAAAATATGGATTACAAAGATTGGAAAGAGATTGCAAAAGTTTGCGAAATGCTTTTGAATGATTCAAATATCCAAGGAGTAATAATAACGCACGGAACAGATTTTTTACATTACACTTCATCCGCATTGAGCTTTATGTTAAGAAATTTAAATAAGCCAGTAGTATTAACTTACTCTCAAAGAAGCATTGATCGTGCTTCATCCGATGCAAATTTGAATTTAATTTGTTCTGCAGAAATTGCTGGACTAAGTGATATTGCGGAAGTCGTTCTCGTCGGACACGCAAACTCTAATGATAATTTTTGCAATGTGATGTCTGGGACAAAAGTCCGAAAACTTCACACTTCAAGAAGAGATGCATTCAAGACAATAAACGACAATCCAATAGCAAGAGTTTCTTCCAACAAAATTGAGATTCTAAAGAAATACCATAAAAGAAATAAAGAAAAAGTCAAGCTAGATAATAAATTCGAAGAAAAAGTTGCACTGGTCAAATTCTATCCAGGACAGCCAGCTGAAATTCTAGATTTTTATGAAAAAGAAGGGTATCAAGGAATCGTAATAGAATTTGCAGGAATCGGTCAGGGGGCAACATCTGGCTCTAGAAATCCTTGGACAAAAAAAATCAAAGAATTAATTCAAAAAGGAATGACAATTTGTGGGACATCTCAGTGCATTAACGGGCGTGTTGATCCTTTCATTTATTCTGCCGGACGTGAACTAAAAGATGCAGGCGTCATTTATTTGGAAGATATGCTTTCCGAAACCGCATTCACAAAACTAGGTTGGATTCTAGGACACAAAGATTGGGCAAAAGACAAAGTAAAAATAAAAGAAAAAATGTTAGAAAACATTTCAGAGGAATTTAACAATAGGTTGGGTTTTGAAGAATAATTATTTCTTTCCACCAATTTTTCTATCAATCTTATCCAAAACTTTTTTTAATTCTTGGATTTCCCTTTCAGCCTTTCTATTTACAGCATAATCATATTCAGCTCTCTGCCTATCTTTCTGAGCTTCCCGATTTTGTGACATCAAAATTATCGGTGCTTGAATTGCAGCAAGACAAGAAAGTGCAAGATTCAAAAGAATAAACGGATAAGGATCCCATCTTTTTCCAAAGATAATCCACGAGCCATTTGCAATAATCCAAAAAATCATAACCATAATAAAACCTAAAATAAATCCCCAACTACCTGCAACTTGAGTAAGCTTGTCCGAGGCTTTTTGACCAAACGTTCTAGGCAAAATATTCGGATGAGTCACCATTTCTATAACCCCTCTTTTATTGTTTTTCAGAGATTTCTTTGAATCATTTTTTTTCACATCTTTTTTCATAATACTCCTTAGAAAATTTTAGTTATAAATTTGTTGGTTCCATTGATAATAACTTCACAGTGATTACAAATAAAAAGATTTAAATAATTTAGAAATTTATCAGACTTAAACCAATTTACAAGATTCCAAACAAATTAAAAGATTACAAATGACGCTAAAATTAATAAAAATATCTGAACTGCAACCATTAGATTTTCCAAGAGAAGAATCTCAAAGAAAGATACAAGCTTGGGGAATAAATGAAATTCCAAAAATCTTCTGTGACGGAAAAAGAAAAATTGTTGTCAATGGGAACAATGGAATTTTTTATCTAAATGAAAGAGGGTATAAATTTATCTTAGCAGATATTAAACAAAATATTCCAGACTACCATCTGAACGAAATAAAACTTGTGGCTAATCATTTTCAGAGACAGGGAATTTCATCATTTAATGATTTAACCTATGAAAAAATAAAAAAATTCAAATGGTAATAATCCCCAAACTTTAAATAATTCTTATAATTAATTTCCTCATGTCAAACGAATTAGACTATAAAGAATTAAAATTTAAATCAGGTTTAGAAGTTCATCAACAGCTTGATGCAAACGGAAAAAAATTATTTTGTGATTGCCCCGCAATTTTACGAACAGATAAATCCGATTTTGAAGTAGAAAGAAAACTTCATGCTGTAGCTGGAGAATCTGGAGAAATAGATGTAGCCGCAAAATATCAAGCAACGTTAAATAAAAAATTCTTTTATCAAGGACACAAAGAAAACTCTTGTTTAATAGAATTAGACGAAGAACCTCCCCATGAAATTAATTCTGAAGCTTTGAAAATCGTAGTGCAAATTGCTTTACTTTTGAATTGTAAAATTCAGCCGATTACTCAAATAATGAGAAAGACTGTCGTTGATGGGAGTAATACTTCTGGATTCCAGAGAACAGTTTTGATTGCACGGGATGGTCACGTTGAAACTTCTGAAGGCATAGTAAAAATTGATAGTATCTGTTTAGAAGAAGATTCAGCTAGGAAAACTAAAACGGAAAATAATAATATTTATTGGAGTTTAGATAGATTAGGAATCCCCTTAATCGAAATTGCTACTGCTCCTGACATTAAAACTCCTGAACAAGCTAAAGAATGTGCTTTGAAAATCGGTGATGTTTTGAGAAGTTGTAAAGTTCGTCGTGGAATTGGAACAATTAGACAAGACGTAAATATTTCAATAAGAAATGAAAACCGTGTTGAACTAAAAGGTATGCAAGATATGAAAACTTTTTTGAGAACGATTAATAATGAAATTAACAGACAAAAGGAGTTATCCGACAAAAAAACTCCAGTAAAACCTGAAGTCAGAAATGCTTTAAATGACAAAGATTGTAAAACGGAATTTCTTAGACCAATGCCCGGAGCAGATGGAATGTATCCCGAAACAGATTTGCCTCTGTTGAAAATTTCGCGTGATTTTATTAATGCTTGCAAAAAAGATTTACCTAAACTAAGAAGTGAAATTGAAAAAGATTTGAAAAAGAAAGGTTTATCCGAAGAAATGATTAAACTTTTGTTTAAGCAAAACAAAGTTGATGATTTTGTAAATCTTACTGGATTTTATAGAGATGTTAATTTTATTGCAAAAGTAATTTTACTTTTTCCTAAAGAAATTTCTAAAAAATTGAACAAAGATCTTGAAGAAGTAGACGAAATTATTTTGGATAATGCAGGAGATATTTTACAAGCCGTTGAAAAAAGAAAAATTGATGAGAGTGACATGAGAGATGTTTTAATTAAGTTGATTGAAGGAGAAAAATTAGAGGATGCAATAAAAATAGAAAAAATTGACAATTCAGAGGTTGAAGAAAAAATAATAAAGATAATAAAAGAAAAACCGAATCTAAACGCAAATGCTTACATGGGGTTGGTCATGAAAGAATTTAAGGGACAAGTTTCAGGCAAGGAAGTTATGGAAATAATTGAGAAGTTATTGAAGTAATTTTATATTAATTATTAGATAATAGAATTCTTAAAATTAGTTAAAGTAAAAAAGACAAAATATGTTTTTTGTATACACATTCATGAAGGAGGAGGAAAAACAAAAATTTGGAAATCTGAAGTTTATAATCTGGGTGTTGTTGGACATAAAATAATTTATTTATAATCAAAATCTTAATAAACTACTTCTCTTTTCTAAAAACATGGAAAAAACATACATAAAAGATATAAAACCTGGAAAGGAAGTTACTCTTCAAGGTTGGGTTTATGAAATTAGGAATCTTGCTAAATTGAAATTTCTTCTTTTGAGAGATAGAACAGGTATTGTTCAGTGTATTGCAAAAGCGGATGAAATTATGGCAAAAGTTGCTGGACTTTCTTTAGAGAGTGCAATTGAAATTAAAGGTAAAGTTAAATCTGCGAATGTTAAGGCGGAATTTGTGCGAGAGGATATTGAAATTGAATTAGAAGATTTAGAGATTATTTCAAATGCTGGAAAATTACCAATACATGTTAATGAGAAAAATGAGACTCCTGCTTCATTTCAAAATAGATTAGACTACAGATTTTTAGATATTCGAAAGCCAAATATTCAAGCGATTTTTGGGGTTCAGTCTACAATCATGAAAGCTTACAGGGAATTTATGGATGAAGAAGGAGCTTTAGAAGCAGTTTTCCCCTCTATAATTGGTGCTAGTTCGGAAGGAGGAACAGAATTATACAAGTTAAAATATTTCGAAAAAGATGCATATTTAAGTCAGAGTTGTCAATTATACAAACAAATGATTGCTTGTGCTATTGAGAAAGTTTTCACAATATTTACTGTCTGGCGTGCAGAAAAACACAACACTCCAAGACATCTTAATGAATCAAGACAATTAGATTATGAACAAGGTTTCGCCGATGAATTTGTTGTAATGGATGTTTTAGCGAGATGTGTTCAGCATATTGTTAAGAAAGTTTTAGAAGTTAATAAGAAAGAATTGGGCATTTTGAAAGTTGATTTGAAAGTCCCAGGTGTCAAGTATATGACTTTTGATGAAACAAATGAGTTGTTAAAGAAAAATAAAATCAATACTGAGAAGTTGGATTTGACTGGCGAAGGCGAGAAAAAATTAGGAGAGTTGTTTCCAGATACAATTGTATTTGTTCATGATTGGCCTATCGCAGGAAAACCTTTTTACATAATGCCCAAAGGAGAAAGTCTTTCTGGAGGTTTCGATGCTATTTACAAGGGAATGGAAATTTCTTCAGGAGGACAAAGAGTCCACATCCCAGAAATTCTTGAGGAGAGATTAAAAGTTAAAGGACTCGACCCAAAAGATTTCAAAGAGTATATTGACAGTTTCCGCTATGGAGCTCCGCCTCACGCAGGCTGGGGACTCGGACTAGAAAGATTGACAATGTTAATTTTAGGTTTAGAAAATATTCGAGAGGCTGTTTTATTTCCAAGAGATAGAACTAGACTAACTCCTTAAAAAAAATTTAAGAAATAAAATGAAAAAAAAGAAATCTAAAAAATTAAAACTTTTATTGCAATTTTCTTTAGCATTGATTATTGCACCAATAGCTTTCTCAGAGTATCTCTTTGATCTTGCAAAAATCTTGACCACATAATTAAAAACACAAATTTTATTAAACTCTTTTACCAAATATTTGAATGACAAATTATATCTCAATTAGTGATGCCATGAAAAAAGGGAAAGGTAAAGTTTCTGTTCATGGTTGGGTTTATAGAGAACGTGGAAGTAATAAAATGAAATTCATTGTTCTTAGAGATTCTTCAAATATAATACAATGTGTTCTAAAAAAAGAAAATTTTTCTGAAGAAATTTGGGAAAAAATTGACAAATTAAAAATTGAAAGTTCCATTGAACTTGAGGGTGAAATTAAAAAAGATGAACGTGCGCCTAGCGGTTATGAAATTGCTGTTTCAAAAATAAATGTAATTCATATTGCAGAAGATTTTCCAATAAACAAAGATCTGAATGAAGAACTTCTCGGAGATAGAAGACATCTATGGCTTCGTTCAAGAAAAATGATTGCAATTTTAAAGATTAGATCGACAGTTTTTGGAGCAATCCATGAATATTTTAGAAGTAAAGGCTTTTACGAATTTCAATCACCAGAATTACTTGGTGCAGCAGGAGAATCAGGTTCAAGTGTTTTTGAAGTAAATTATTTCGGGAAAAAAATGTACCTCGCACAAACATGGCAACTTCATGCAGAAACTGCAATTTTCGCACTAGAGAAAATATATTGCATAGCGCCATCATTCCGTGCAGAAAAATCAAATACATCAAGACATTTGACTGAATATTGGCATGCCGAAATGGAAGAGGCTTGGACGACTTTTGAAAAACTCCAAAACCACGCAGAAGATTTGATGAAACATATTGTTAAGAAAGTTTTAGAAATTAACAAACCCGAACTAGATATTTTAGAACGTGACATAAAAACTCTTGAAGCCACTGTAAAGAAAAGATTCCCAAAAATGACTTACACTGAAGTATTAAAATTATTAAAGGAAAAATTTGATTTTAAAATTCCATGGGGCAAGGATTTAAGGACAATTGAAGAAGACAAACTCTCAGAACTTTTCGACACCCCTGTAATTGTAACTGATTATCCTAAATCTGTTAAAGCATTTTATATGAAAGAATCTCCAGAGACTTTAGACAAGCCAGAAAATAAAAAAACCGTTCAAGGCTTTGATGTTATTGGCCCTGAAGGTTACGGAGAACTTTTTGGAGCTTCACAGAGAGAAGAGAATATTGAGGTTATAAAAGAGAACTTGATTAGAGAAGGAGAAGATTTGAATAATTATGAATTTTACTTTGATTCAAGAAGATATGGTTCAATCCCTCATGGAGGATTTGGCATGGGTGTTGAACGAGTGATTTCTTGGATTTGCGGTTTATCGACGATAAAAGATGCTATCCCTTTCCCAAGAACCATGAAACGAATGTCGCCGTAGTTAAATAATCCCTTTTAAATTTTTCTCTAGTTTTTATCTATTTTTCAGTGTAACGTAATATTTAAAAGCAATTGAAAAAACAAGTTTTTAATTAAAACTGGAGGTTTTCTATATGGCATACGATGAAGACTTTGAAGACGAAGAAGAAGACATGGATGAAGAAGACATGTCTGGTGAAGACGACGAATAGTTCGTTTCATCCAAATTTTATTTTTTATGAATTATTATTACAAAATCCTTAAAAACTACAAACAATTTTTGAAAACATGAACATAGGAAATATAGAATTAAAATGGCTCGGCCATTCAGGATTTCTAATAAAAAACTCAAAAATTGTTTACATTGATCCTTACAAAATAAGAGAAAATCTGCCTAAAGCGGATTTAATTTTAATTACTCACAGCCACTATGACCATTGCAGTGTGGCAGATATGGAAAAAATTATCCAAGATGGAACAAGGATAATAATGCCTGCTGATTGTCAAAGTAAAATCGCAAGATTCAATACTCAAATAAAAATGGAGATCATAGAACCAATGCAAGAAATAAATTTGGGTGACATTCAAATATCTACAGTTCCTGCATATAATATAGACAAGCATTTTCATCCTAAAGAAGAAGGATGGTTAGGATATCTAATTAAAATGCATAATACAATAATCTATCACTCGGGGGACACAGACCTAATTCCCGAAATGCAAAAACTTACAGGTCACAAACAACCTGGAAAAGAATTCATTGCCCTTTTACCAGTAGGTGGAAGATTCACAATGAATCCTGAAGAAGCAGCAGAAACTGCAAAATTAATAAAACCTACTCTCGCGATACCAATGCACTGGGGAAGCATAATCGGTTCGGAAGAAGATGCAAAAGAATTTAAAGAACTTTGCGAAGAAAATAAAATCAAATGTGAGATTTTGGAGAAAGAATAAAATGAAATATTTGTTAGGCTCACCAAAACATTTTCATGATTTTGTTAATTCTATTTCTGAAGAAGATAGAGTGGGGATTGTAACTCATACAGACGTCGATGGAATAACTTCTGGAATTTTTTTGCAGAAAATTTTGAAATCAAGAAACATAAAACTAGAGTTTATGGAATTCCTAAACTATGGCGCAGGAGTTTTAAAAGAATTCGCAGAAAGAAGAGATTATGATAAATTATTCTTTACAGACTGGAATGCAGATGGCTCTAAAGAAGATTTAGAATTATTAAGAAATAAAGGAGAAGTTTTAGTTTTTGATCACCACCCATTAAATGAAAACTTGGAAAATAAAGAAGGAATCATAAAAACAGAATCAAAGTATTGTTCTTCACACGCACTTTTTGATTTAGCAAAGAACTATTTTTATACAAAAAACTTGGAATGGTTAGTTTGCTCAGCAATAATAGCAGATTATACGTTTACAGAAGATGAAACTCTCAAATTCTTAAAATCAATTTACCCTGAGATTAATAAAGAAAAAATATTTGAATCAATTCCAGGAAAAACTGCACAAAAGATTGATAATGCTCTGATTTACTACAAACCGGATTGTAAGAAAGTTTATGATTTTGTTTTGGAAAAGAATTTTGAGGAATTGGAAAAAGTTAGCAACGAAGTTGAAAACGCTGCAATTGAAGCAGAAAATAAATTCTTGAAAGAAGCAGAATTTTATTCAGACAAAAATTTATTTTTTGATTATTTAAATCCAAAATTTGGAATGGTTTCAAAAGTTATCTCAAAGATCTCCCACGATAATCCAGATAAGATTTTCATTATGGCAGCAGATTCTTCTCAAAAGAATTTTATTAAAATTTCTGCTCGTGCTCAGTCAGGAGAAGTTAATTTAGGAAAAATTTTGAAGAAGTGTGTTGAGGGATTTGAATATGCTTCAGCAGGAGGACACGCCCAAGCTGCTGCAGGAAGTTTCCCTAAAGAATACCTTCCAGAATTCAAGGAAAGAATTTTAAGAGAATTATAGAAATTCTATTCTCCAACGACATAATTCTTATAAAGAAGGATGCGTTATTTTTTTTATGAAAATCTGCTTAGTAGATAGAGTTATACAAATAGAAGGAGGTAAAAAGAGATGGTATTAGATTTTGCTAAAGAAGCGGTACAAAATTCTTCCACACACAGTATTAATTTTGATGAACTTAGAGCTGGAAAAGCTAACATTAAAGTTGTTGGATGCGGGGGAATGGGATGTAACGCTGTAACTTGGCTTTTCAATAAAGGTATAAATGGAGCAACAATTTACGGAGCAAATACTGATGCTTTACATTTGAGTGTTACTAAAGCTGACGAAAAAATTTTAATAGGGAAAGAATTAACTCGGGGTTTAGGAGCTGGTGGAAAACCTCAAATTGGACGTGAAGCTGCAAAAGAAGCTTTAGTCGAATTGAAAAAAGCTGTTGGCGGTGCTGACATGGTTTTCGTTATCGCTGGTTTAGGTGGTGGCTCCGGAACTGGTTCTGCGCCAGTTGTTGCACAAATTGCTAAAGAATCAGGAGCTGTTGTCATTGGTGTTGTTACAATGCCTTTTGAATCAGAGAAAGCTAGAATTGACAAGGCTGAATTTGGTTTACAAGAGCTTAGAGAAGTTACAGATACATGTATCGTATTAGACAATAATAAATTAGTTGATATTGCCGGACAATTACCTATAGAGCAAGCATTTGCTGTTGCAAATGAACTTGTATCCACTATGATAAAGGGAATTGTCGAAACAATTACTTTGCCTAGTTTAATCAACTTAGATTATGCTGATGTTTCTTCAATTATGAAGAACGGCGGAGTTTCTGTTATAGGAATTGGAGAAGCTGATACTCAGAACAAAGTTATGGAAGCAGTTCAGCAAGCACTAACAAATCCTCTACTTGATGTGGATTATAAAGGTGCAAGCGGAGCTTTAATTCATGTAACTTGTGGTCCTGATTTGAAGCTTGAAGAGTTCGACGTTATCGGTAGAACTGTTTCAGAAAATCTTGGTCCTGAAGCCAATGTAATTATCGGTGCAAGAATTAGCAAGGAATTCACTGGAAAAGTAAGAGTAATTACAATTATGACTGGTGTTAGATCACCTTATGTTCTTGGAAAGGATGTTGATGATTACTCCCAACCTGTTGGAAAAGAAATATCTGATTTAGGTATTGAAGTCTGGAAGTAAACTTCCTAATTTTTTATTTTTATTTTTATTTTCCCTCAATTTCTTGAGGGAAACATTTTTCTAAATTTTTATAAAGAAAGTTTTCTTAAATAAGAAATGAATGTTAGAGATAAATCCCGTAGAAAAACTCTTGCAAATAAATTTTTTATGGATGAAATATCCTTAGAAAATTTCTCAAACCAAGCAATATCTTTTTTGATATATTCAAACCCAAAACATTTTGAAATAGTCTTTGATTCAATATCTCCAAGAATAATCTTCAAAAAAGCAAAGCTAATAAAAGATTATTTTAATGTGACAGGAGAGAATAATTCTGAATACAAAGAAAAAATAAAAAGCGGAAAATTATATCTTACAAGAAACCAATTCGAGAATTATATCTCTAGAAAAAGAAAATCAGGCATCGATTCTATCTTTTGAAGCCATTTTATTATTCCCGTATTCATTAAAATAAAGAAAATTATCTAAATCTTTCTTCAACTTCGGTTTTGGCTTTTCATTAGCATATCCTATAGGAAATAAAGCCTCAATTTCAAAATTTTCAGGAATTTTCAAAAGACGTTTTATTTTATCGTCGTAAAAATGGCCTATCCAACAAGAGGATAAACCTGTTTCAGTAATCTTTAATAAAAAATTTTGGATAGCTGCCCCTGCTTGTTGCCTCAAATATTTTTCAGCACGATTTTCAAAAAGACTTCTTATTCTATTTTCGTCAGAAATAACAACAACAACATACTGAGAATTAGAAAAGAAATCTTGTTCCGCAAATTCTGAAAGTTTCTGTATTATTTCAAAATCATCAACCAAGATAAATTTTAAAGAAAAATTATTTCCAGCCATCGGAGCATATTTCATTGAATCGATACATTCTATTATAACTCTCCAATCTGGCTTTTTCGATTTAAATTTCTTTATACTTCTACGAGATTGTATTATCTTGTCTAACATTTTCAAATAAACATTCGAGGGTTTAAATTGTTTGTGTTAAAAACTAATTTCTCCACCCCCCAAACATTTTTCTCCTCGATACAAAACAATTGCCTGACCTTCAGAAACTCCTGTAATTGCTTTATCTAAAACAACTTTCCATTTACCATTTTCATAAAATAATTTACTTTGTAAAAGTTCTCCAACATGCCTTATCCGAGAGAAAACTTTTATTTTATTTTTATTAAAATTTTCTTTAGAATCTGAAATCAAATAAAAATTTTTCAGAACTATATCCTGTCTTAAATTTATTGGGTGATCTTTTGGTGCAGCAATCAAAATATTATTTTTAATATCTTTTCTTGCAACATACCATTTCTGAAATTTTTCATTTGGTTTATTTGAAACATTTAAACTTTCTCGAGAAATCTCAAAGCCATACCTCGGACCAAGTCTTTCACCAATAGTATAATAAAAAACTCCATCATGTTCTCCGATAATATTTCCTTCCGGATCAAGAATTTTCCCCTGCTTTGCAGGAATTTTTTTCCTTAAAAAATCTTTGAAATTAATCTTCCCAATAAAACAAATCCCCACAGTTCCCTTTTTATCTGCATTAGGAAAATGGTTTTTCTTAGCAATCTCACGAATTTCTTTTTTTGTCAGATCTCCAATTGGAAACAAAGTATGCTTCAACTCAGATTCTTTTGTTCGGTAAAGAAAATAAGACTGATCTTTTAATTCATCCTTTCCTCTAAATAATTCATATTTCTTAGTTTTTTTATTTTGTTTTACTCTAGCATAATGTCCTGTCGAAATCAAGTTTATCCCCCGTCTTTTCGCTTCTTTTAACAATAAAGGAAATTTTATCTTTTGATTGCAATCAATATCTGGGTTTGGAGTTATCCCTTTCTTATATTTATCAAACATCTTTTCTATAACATCTTCACGATATATTTTCTCAAAATCTAAAGTTATCAAAGGGATATTTAATTTGGCAGCAATCCGCATAGCAAATTTTCTCTCACCGCGCCACGCACATCTTCCAGTCAAAGGATCTTTTGTATCACTCCAGTTTTTCATAAAAGCTCCAATTACATCATAACCCTGCTTTTTCAAAAGAAGCGCAGCTACACTCGAGTCCACTCCTCCAGACAAAGCCAGCAAAACTTTTTGTTTCTCCATGAAATATATTGAATAAAATTGTTTAAAAAATAAACGACCCGAGCAGGACTTGAACCTGCGACCTAACGGTTCCAGTGATTTTGTCAATCGCCCATTCGACGATTTCGCACTTAACAGCCGTTCGCTCTAACCAACTGAGCTATCGGGTCATGAGAATTTTAGAGAAATTTGTTATTTAAAGTTTATTCTTTTTCCTTTTTCAACCCCAAATCAATCAAAGGCTGAGGTCTATGCTTTTCCAAGTAAGAATAAACATTTCCAGTCTTAGAACCTCTAATTAAGGAAATTACTGCATCCTGTGCGATTTTTATAAACTCGGGTCCTCCAATGATCCCTAATTCATTTTCCTTCAATTCTAAATAACAATTAGTCAAATCCGAGAGTACCTTCAAAGTCTTACCTCCGGTTCCGATAATCCTCCCACGAACACGTTCAAGATTTTTCTGTTTTGTATACTCTTTCACATTCAAAACTTCAAAAACTAAATCGTCGGTTTTTATTTCAATTGCAACTGAAAACGGAAACCCAAAATCTAAAGCCTCAAGAACTTTCTCCGCAATAAATTCATTCTCAGCATCACCTTCTATATAAACCTCCTTACCTCGATTTGTTATTTTAATTTCAAGTAAGCTTTCAAGTTTTTTCTTACTTTTAATAATTCTAGCAATTTTATCCACAATTATTTTTATCATATTTTAAAAAAAAGACTTGAAGTTAAATAGTTTTTGATTATTTATAATTTTTCAAAGCATCCTTAACATTCTTCAAAAGCTGTTTCATAGAATCTTCAAGTTGCTGTCTGTTCTTAGTTCCAGTACAAACAAGTTTTCCATTACTAAACAATAAAAAAGTAGCAGTAGGATCAATCAACTTGTAAACCAAACCCGGAAATTGTTCAGGCTCATATTCTGTATTCTCCATTTCCAAAGCAAGGAAATTCAAATTAAGTTTCAGATCAATAGTTCCAGAAGCAACAATATTCTGAACAGTTATTTTGGGGACAGTTGTTATATTTACATTTATCTTCTTTAATTGTTTAATCACAGCTTCTATAACTTGTTTAACTTGGGCAGTAGACTTAGTTCCCGTACAAACAAGATTTCCAGAAGAGAAAACTAAAACGGCAGATTTTGGTTCTTTAATTCTTAAAACAAGTCCTGGAAAAGTCTCAGGATTATATTCTGTATTTGGTTGAGTTCGAGCAAGTTTAGTCAAAGGAACAGGTTTCCCCAGAGAAGCGGTCGCCACAATATTCTGAATTTTATAAGAAGATTCCTTTTTCTTTGCCGGAGTAGCCTTTTTTGTTACCATTTTCCTTTACAAATATAGAAATTTTTTATTTATAAAGGTATTGTCGATAAGAGAAAAAACAATTATTCAAAAAAAAGGATTTTATTAATTTTTCTAAGAAGATTCAACCATATCTCCAATTTCTTTTCTGATTTTCAAAATCTTTTTCAACTTCTTTCAGGTCCGCAGTTTCTGAAAGAGGCTTATCATTTCTTAGAGCAGTTATTCTTGGAAATCTTAAAGCCCAACCTGAATTATAATTTGGCGAATGCTGAATCTCTTGATATGTAACAGCAACAATTACTTTAGGTTTTATCTTAGCCACTTTTCCTTTCTCTGAAATTATTAACGGTTTCAAAAGTTCATTCAATCTCTCAAAATTAACTTCTCCCTCTTCTTTCTTCTCCTTAATTCCCGTACCAACTTTTCCAATTTCTAAATATTCTTCAGCCTTTTTTCCTCTACATGAAAGTATAAAACTACTCAACCAACCAGAACGTTTTCCAGTACCATATTCTGCTCCAGTTATAACCAAATCTAAATCCCTTTCAGAAGGTTTCAACTTCAGCATATGGCCTACTCTTGAACCAGGTTGATATCTAGTTTCAAGATTCTTAAACATAACTCCTTCCTGATTATCATGTAAAGCTTTCTTATAAAACTCCTTAGCTTTTTTCTCGTCAGAAGTTATAATCTGTTTTGAATAAATTATTTTATAAGGTTTTTTATTAATAATTTTTCTAACCAATTCAGACCGTTTTTTAAAAGGTTCATCAAGCATAGATTTTCCATCATAGTAAAGAACATCAAAAACATTTATCTCGACAGGAAGTTCTTTTTGCATTTTCTCAATTCCATGCTTTCTTCTAATTCTTTGTGAAATAGCTTGAAAAGGAGTATATTCTTTTGTTTTTTTATTGTATCCCACCGCTTCAGAATCAAGAATAAAAGATTTACCTTTAACATATTTCAAAATAAACTCTTTAACTTCTGGAAATTGTTTAGTTACATTTTCCAAACGTCTTGTAAACAACATAACCTCATTACCTTTTTTATGAATAATTAATCTGAACCCATCATACTTATATTCAACAGCACAAGGTTTACCCACGGCCTTAAATGCAGCTTCAATTGTCGGTGCCTTCTGCGCAAGCATAGCTTTTATTGGTTTACCTACTTCAAGAACAGTTTTATCCAAATCTTCGAATTTCTTTTTTTTACAAATCTCAAAAACCAAAGAAACATCATTAGTTTTATCAATTGCACTCTGAATTTTATCGGAAATTTCTTTCTTATCTTTCTTCGGAAAAAATGCTTTAGCAAAACTTTCTCTAATAGTTGATTCTTTAATTCCAATTCTTAAATCTCCAATTAACGTTCTCACAAGATACAAAGCTTCAACAGGACTTGCAGAAGTCAAAAGTTCTGTTATTAAAGATAATTTTTTATTAACTGTTCCATGCCCTTCCAACTCTGGAAGTTTCCGAAAATTTTCAATTACTTTCTCTGTCTTCAAAATATGCGAATGAAGAGTGGATTGCTTTTTCTTTTTTGTAAGAATCTCTGCAACTTTTCCTATATCTCCTATTTGCTTCCACTCTTGTAAAACTTTCTTCTCATCTGTGCCAGTGGATTTAGAAATTGCCTTCATCGCAAGCTGATTCGAAACACCAATTCTTCTCTCATCATACTCCGGATAAATATCTCCAAGTAAAAGATACATTACATCTTTATCTTTTTCAGAAAGCTCTCTCAAAAACTCTGCAAGAATATCAATCTTTTCTAGTCGCTTTGTAGTACTATTCAAATTCTCATAAAGTTCGGCAAGTTTTTTATAAAGCATTTTATCTTTTCCTTTTTACCTTTTGGTGAATTTTAATTAAACCATAAACTGAAACTAAAACAAAAAAGACTTGTAAAATTATAAAAATAACATCATTAAGAAAAACACTATAAATAGTCATGCAAATCCCTCCAAGAATCAAAAGCGGATAAGTCCATTTCTTTCTAATTGATTTCGATTTGTAAATTGTCAAATTCCCTATGATAATTAATACTAAACCAACTATCCCAATCACACTCTTTATCATACAGCGAAAAAGGGAAAAGGGTTTTTAATTTTATTGGCAGCCAAGCGAGTATTATGACACCTTTATTTCCCGTATGCTGTTTGCCAGTTCATTAGCTAGGATAGAACCTCACGAGTTTTGTTAATCCCTAGCACAACTCAGGTATTCAGCACGCCACCAAAATAAAGAAGATTAAAAAGAATAAAAAGTTATTGTTTTTTTGAAAGCCAAAACAAAATTCCCACCAAAATTGGAACTAAAGATATTCCAAAAAAGGGCATAAACTCTTTGTAAGTATTAAATACGATTATTGTGCCTACCCCTGCCATAGAAAATAAAATTCCTCCAATACACGGTTTAAACCAAGCCACAATTAGACAACTTAAAAAAATTACTGTAGGAAGTAAATGAATCAAAAAAACAATGCTGAATAAAGATTCATCAAATGCAAACATTGTTATTAAAACTAAATAAAAAACTGCTATAATTTTTGCAGAAAGATTTAATCTCTTTTTTGTTTTTGAATTCATAAAGCATTTAAGAGAAATGAATTTAAATATTTATCGTTGTTGAACAAAATTTTCTTCAACTTTATCCCAATTAATCACATTAAAAAAAGCCTCAATATATTTCAATCTTTGGTTTTGATATTTCAAATAATAAGCGTGTTCCCAAACATCAATCCCAAGTAAAGGAATTTTTCCTAGAGATAAAGGAGAATCTTGATTTGAAGTTTTCATAATTTCAACCTGTCTCAAAGTTTTATCATAAACTAACCAAGCCCAACCACTTCCAAACTGCGTCGCTGCAGCATTTGATAATTGCTCTTTAAAATTCTCAAAACTCCCAAATTTCTTCAGAACTTCCTGACCAATTTCAGAAGTCTCATTAAATGGTTTATCTTTTGACAGAATATCCCAGAATAAAGAATGATTATAAAATCCCCCTCCATTATTAATCACTGCTTGTTTTATTTGTTCTGAAATATTATCCAAATCGGAAAGAATTTCCCTAACCGGCTTATCCTGCAATTCAGGATAATCTTTTATTGCTGCAACAAATTTATCAAAATAAGCTTTGTGATGTTTATCGTGGTGAATCTTCATTGTTTCTTCATCAATAAATGGTTCTAAAGAATTATACGCATAAGGTAAATCTAAAAATTCATTTGTCATGTCTACATGAAAAAACTTTCATATTTAAATTTTTTGGTAGTTTTTTGGAAAATAATTCCCATATAAAGGAACTCCAAAAATAATTCCTTTTTCTTTCAAATCAGGTTTAAAATTATCTTTTATT